>NZ_JBHVBL010000046.1:0-32524 GCF_042668165.1 Arthrobacter sp. NPDC057388 | reverse complement strand
GGCGCCGGAGAAGCGCGTACAAGCTGTTACTGCCCTCACATCCTGGATTTGAGGGCATTATCTGCACGTTCGCGCTTAAAGAACGACGGCGGGAGGTCAGTTCGGGGAACCGCGTCAGTTTTGGTTGAGCTCGTCCGAGATGGCCTGGGCCGCCTGGCGGAGCAGCGGGACCGCACGCTCGGCGAAGGAGTCGTCCACGCGGGAGACCGGGCCGGAGACGGAGATGGCGGTGGGTGTGGGGGCGTTGGGCACGGCCATGGCAAAGCAGCGCACGCCGAGCTCCTGCTCCTCCTCGTCGATGGAGTAGCCGCGTTCCCGGATCCGGTTCAGGTCCGCGATCAGGGAATCGAAGTCGCCGATGCTCTTGGCCGTGGGCGTGGGCATGCCGGTGCGGGTCACGATGCCGCGCACCACCTCGTCGTCCAGCTGCGCCAGGATCGCCTTGCCCACGCCGGTGTCATGGGTGTGGGCGCGCCGGCCCACCTCGGTGAACATGCGCATGGAGTGCAGCGAGGGCACCTGGGCCACGTAGATGACCATGTCCGAATCCAGCACGGCCATGTTGGAGGTCTCCCCCAGCCGGTCCACGAGGGATTTCAGCTGCGGCCGCGCCAGGGCGCCGAGCTGCTTGTTGGCGCCTTCGCCGAGCCGGATCAGCCGCGGGCCGAGGGCGTAGCGGCGGTTCGGCAGCTGGCGGATGTATCCCAGCGCCACGAGCGTGCGCAGCAGCCGGTGGATCGTCGGCAGGGGCAGGTCCGTCGAGGAGGAGAGTTCACTGAGCGTCACGTCGCCGCCGGCGTCGGTGATCAGTTCCAAAAGTTCAAAGACGCGCTCAACCGACTGCACGCCTCCGCTGGCCTTCTCAGCCATGTAGCACTCTCCTGTTGCCTCGAATACGACAACTCTTATCCGCATCGTGAAAAAAGTTGCTTAGACAGCCAAAGATACAGCACAGCGCGGGGTCGCGTCGATGGAAGCAACAGGGGCTTGTATTTCCACAAAGAGAATAATAATATCCATAATACGAAAACATTTAGCAGATCGGCCGGCCGCTCCGGCAGGCCCAACCAGGAGGACATTCAATGGCGAACCCGAGCCCCGGCAACTCAATCACCCTGCGCGTGGAGGCGCCGTCGAGCTTCACGGCCACCAGCGAGCTCGCAGCCGCCGTCGGCGCGGCCGGAGCGGCCATCACCGCACTGGACGTCACCGAGTCCCACCACGACACGCTGGTTGTCGACGTCACCTGCAACACCACGGACCAGGACCACGCCGACCGCGTGAAGGACGCCCTGAACGCGCTGGACGGCGTCACGGTGCGCAACGTCTCCGACCGGACCTTCCTGATGCACCTCGGCGGCAAACTCGAGGTGGTCCCGAAGGTCGCGCTGCGCAACCGCGACGACCTCTCCCGCGCCTACACCCCCGGCGTCGCGCGCGTCTGCCTCGCCATCGCCGAAAACCCCGACGCCGCCCGGAACCTGACGGTCAAGCGGAACACCATCGCCGTGGTCACCGACGGTTCCGCCGTCCTCGGCCTCGGAAACATCGGCCCCGCGGCTGCCCTGCCGGTGATGGAGGGCAAGGCCGCGCTGTTCAAGCAGTTCGCCAACGTCGACGCTTGGCCCGTCTGCCTGGACACCCAGGACACCGAGGAAATCATCAGCATCGTCAAGGCCCTGGCACCCGTCTACGGCGGCGTGAACCTCGAGGACATCGCCGCCCCGCGCTGCTTCGAAATCGAGAACCGCCTCCGCGAGGAACTGGACATCCCGGTCTTCCACGACGACCAGCACGGCACCGCGATCGTCACGCTGGCAGCTTTGGTCAACGCGCTCCGCGTCGTCGGCAAGAAGCTCGCCGACGTCCGCATCGTGGTTTCCGGCGTCGGCGCCGCCGGCTCCGCGATCATCCAGCTCCTCAAAGCCCAGGGTGCGCAGCACATCATCGCCGCCGGCCGTTCCGGCGCCATCCACTCGGGCGAGAAGTACAACGACGAGCACCGGACCTGGATCGCTGCCAACACCAACGAAGAGGGCTTCTCCGGCACGCTGCACGAGGCACTCAAGGGTGCCGACGTCTTCATCGGCGTCAGCGCCCCGCACGTGATCGGCGAGGAGCAGGTGGCCGCCATGGCCAAGGACGCAATCGTCTTCGCCATGGCCAACCCGACGCCGGAAATCGACCCGGCAGTGGCATCCAAGCACGCCGCCGTCGTCGCGACCGGCCGCAGCGACTTCCCCAACCAGATCAACAACGTGCTGGCCTTCCCGGGATTCTTCCGCGGACTGCTGGACGCCGGGGCATCGGACATCACGCCGGAGATGCTGGTGGCCGCCGCCGAGGCGATCGCCAACCGCGTTGCCGACGATGAGCTCAACGCCAGCTACATCATCCCCAGCGTCTTTGATCCGCACGTGGCCGGCGACGTCGCGGCAGCAGTCGCAGCCGCGGCCCACGCCGCAGCGGGTACTGGCGTCGCGGCAGCATCAGCGGAAGACTCAACAGAAGAAGCAGCTTCTGCTGCGGTAGACACAGCGGCTCTCGCCAACGCCTGAATCAGCCCTGGAAAGGACCCACAATGGCTATCACAGTCACAGACCCCCGGCCGATCGAGCGTGCTGAGGAGATTCTGACCCCGAAGGCCCTCGCTTTCGTGGAGGAGCTGCACAAGCGATTCGCTGGCCGCCGCGGCGAGCTGCTCGAGGCCCGCAAGGCCAAGCGTGAGCAGGTGGCACGGACCGGCAGCCTGGATTTCCTGCCGGAGACCAGGAACGTGCGCGACGGCGACTGGAAGGTTGCGCCGGCACCGGCGGCCCTGCAGGACCGCCGGGTTGAGATGACCGGACCGGCTTCGCCGGCCAAGATGGCCATCAACGCCCTGAACTCCGGCGCCAAGGTGTGGCTCGCGGACCTCGAGGACGCCAGCACCCCGACGTGGGGCAACGTCATCGACGCCATCCTCAACCTCCGCGACGCCGCCACGGGAACGCTGAGCTACACCTCCCCCGAGGGCAAGGAGTACCGGCTGCGCACCGACGCCCCGCTGGCCGTCGTCGTGGCCCGCCCCCGTGGCTGGCACATGGAGGAGCGGCACCTGCTCCTCGACGGCGAACCCGCGGTCGGTGCGCTGGTGGACTTCGGCCTGCACTTCTTCCACATCGCCAAGCAGCTGATGCTCAACGGCCACGGCCCGTACTACTACCTGCCGAAGATGGAAAGCCACCTCGAAGCCCGCCTGTGGAACGACGTGTTCGTTTTCGCCCAGGACTTCCTGGGCCTCGGCCAGGGCACCATCCGCGCCACCGTGCTGATCGAAACCATCCCGGCTGCGTTCGAGATGGACGAGATCCTCTACGAGCTGCGGGACCACGCCTCCGGCCTGAACGCCGGCCGCTGGGACTACCTGTTCAGCATCATCAAGTACTTCCGCGACGCCGGTTCCAGCTTCGTGCTCCCGGACCGCGCCACCGTGGCCATGACGGCGCCGTTCATGCGGGCGTACACCGAACTGCTGGTGAAGACCTGCCACCACCGCGGCGCCTTCGCGATGGGCGGCATGGCTGCCGTCATCCCCAACCGCCGCGAACCCGAGGTGACTGCACAGGCCTTTGAGAAGGTCCGCGCGGACAAGACCCGCGAGGCGAATGACGGCTTCGACGGCTCGTGGGTGGCCCACCCGGACCTGGTGCCCGTCTGCCAGGAGGTTTTCGATTCGATCCTCGGGGACAAGCCCAACCAGCTGGACAAGCAGCGCCCGGAAGTCTCGGTCACGGCCGGCCAGCTGCTGGACATCTCCTCCGCCGAAGGCCAGGTCACGGAAGCCGGACTGCGCCTGAACCTCTACGTCGCCGTGGCCTACACCGCGGTCTGGATCTCGGGCAATGGCGCGGTGGCCATCCACAACCTGATGGAGGATGCCGCGACGGCGGAAATCTCCCGCTCGCAGGTCTGGCAGCAGATCCGCAACGAGGTTGTCCTCGCGGATTCCGGCAACAAGGTCACCCGCGAACTGGTCACCCGGATCCTCGCCGAGGAAACCGAGAAGCTGCGCGGCGAGGTGGGCGAGGAAGCGTTCGCGCGCTACTACCAGCCCGCCAGCGCCCTGATCGGCGACATCTGCCTGTCCGAGGACTACACCGACTTCCTCACCACCCCCGCCTACGAACTGGTGGGCTGAGGCATGGCGGTACCCGAAACCTCGCTGACCGCCGGGGATCTGGCCCGGATCGACGGGCAGCTGGCGGACACCGACCGGCTGCTCGAGCAGAACTACCCGGGCGACGACGGTTCCCGCCAGCCCGTCCACACCGTGTACGTCCCTGCCGACCGGTTCACGCCGTCGCTCGCCGCCGACTGGGGAACCCAGGCGCTGGCGACGGCGGCTGCCCACGGCGGGCTGTCCCGGCTCGGCTCGTTGCTGGGCCAGGACGCCGACCTCGCCGGGGCCGTCGCATCCCGGGTGGAGACGAAGCTGGGCACGGAGCCGATCGAGGACCTCCGGCTCGACTTCGAGGACGGGTTCGGGGACCGGGGCGACGACGCCGAGGACGCTGCCGCCGTTGCCGCGGCATCCGCGGTGGCCGCCGCAGTTTCGGCCGGCTCCGCGCCGCCGTTCATCGGCATCCGGTTCAAGTGCTTCGAGGCGCCCACCCGCGCCCGCGGCCTGCGCACCCTTGACCTGTTCGTCTCGGGCCTGGCCGCGGCGGGCGAACTGCCTGCGGGCCTGGTCCTGACGCTGCCGAAGGTCACCACGGTGGCGCAGGTCCAGGCCATGGACTACGCCGTCTCCCGGCTCGAGGAAATCCACTCGCTCCCCGCCGGCCGGCTCCGGTTCGAGGTGCAGGTGGAAACGCCGCAGCTCATCCTCGGCCCGGAAGGAACCTCCCCGGTGGCGCAGCTGCCCCACGCCGTCCCCGGCCGGATCAGCGGCCTGCACTACGGCACCTACGACTACTCCGCCTCGCTGCAGATCTCGGCGGAGTACCAGTCGATGGAGCACCCGGTGGCGGACTTCGCCAAGGAAGTCATGCAGCTGGCCGTGGCCGGTACCGGCATCCGGCTGTCCGACGGGTCCACCAACATCATTCCCGTGGGCGACAACGTGGAAAATGCCTGGCAGCTGCACGGCCGCCTGGTGCGCCGGTCCCTGGAGCGGGGTTACTACCAGGGCTGGGACCTGCACCCGGCCCAGCTGCCCAGCCGCTTCGCAGCCACGTATGCCTTCTACCGCCAGGGCCTGCCCGCCGCGGCCGCCCGGCTGCGGAACTACGTGGAGCAGACGGAAGGCGGCGTCATGGACGAGCCGGCGACGGCCCGCGCCCTTGCGGGGTTTGTGCTCCGCGGCGTCCAATGCGGAGCGGTCGGCGCGGAGGAAGTGCAGGCGCTTGCCGGCGTCGGACTCCCCCAGCTCACGTCGCTGGCCCACCCCCGCCTCACCACAACTTCAAAGTAAGGATCCAGACATGGGCAAGTACTACTATCCCGAAGGCGGCCTTCCGCCGCAGACCCACCTCACCACCGAGCGGGCCATCGTCACCGAGGCGTACACGGTCATTCCGAAGGGCGTGCTGACGGACATCGTCACGTCCAACCTGCCGGGCTTCGCGAACACCCGCTCGTGGATCATTGCCCGCCCCATCTCCGGCTTCGCCACCACGTTCTCCCAGCTGATCGTCGAGATCGGCCCGGGCGGCGGGGCGCCCCGGGCGGAATTCGAGGAAGGCGTCGAGGGCGTCATCTTCGTCGCCAAGGGCACCGTCAACCTGACCCTCGACGGCGAACTGCACCAGCTCGAGGAGGGCGGCTACGCCTACCTCGCCGCCGGGGCCCAGTGGGGGCTGGAGAACGTCTCCGACGACATCGTGTCCTTCCACTGGATCCGCAAGGCCTACGAACGCCTCGAAGGGTACGAGGCCAAGTCCTTCGTCACCAACGAAAAGGACGTGGAACCGACGTCGATGCCGGACACCAACGACGTCTGGAAGACCACCCGCTTCACCGACTCCAGCGACCTGGCCCACGACATGCAGGTGAACATCGTGACGTTCCAGCCCGGCGGCGTCATCCCGTTCCCGGAAACCCACGTCATGGAGCATGGCCTGTACGTCCTGGAGGGCAAAGCCATGTACCTGCTCAACAACGACTGGGTGGAGGTGGAGGCCGGCGATTTCATGTGGCTGCGCGCCTTCTGCCCGCAGGCCTGCTACGCCGGCGGCCCGGGTGAATTCCGCTACCTGCTCTACAAGGACATGAACCGGCAGGTCCGCCTGACCTAGCCACCCCGGCCACCCCCGCGTCACCGAGATCGCCGGAAGCTTGCCAGTTCGCCGCACGCGCTTCCGGCGATTTCGCATGTTTCCGGCGACTTCGTCGGCGCAGCGTCCAAACCCTTGCATCACAGGAAGCTGCGCGGAAGCATGAAGGCATGCTGACGATCGGAACGGCTGTCCTTGGCGTCAATGACGTCGCCCGCGCCACCGCTTTCTGGTGCGACGCCCTCGGCTACGTCCCCCGGGAGGACGGCGACGAAACCTGGGTGGTGCTCGTCCCGCAGAAAGGTGAAGGCGCCCGGCTGGCCCTCATGCTCAGCGAGACCGCTGTACAGCCCCATCCGCGCCTCCATCTCGATCTCTATGCCGATGACCAGGCGGCCGAGGTGGAACGCCTCGTCGAGCTCGGGGCATCCCGCGTCGACTGGGACTCCTATCCCGACGACCCCGACTTCATCGTGCTGGAAGACCCGGACGGCAACCGCTTCTGCGTGGTGGATGCGGCCGGCTGAACCCCTGAAAGACGCAAGGAACAGGCCCACGGCAAGGCCACTGAAAGGACCCACCATGGACTTCTCACCCCGCACCGCCATCGTTACGGGCAGCGATTCAGGGATCGGCCGAGCCACCGCCGTGGCACTGGCCCGGGCGGGCCTCGACGTCGGCATAACCTGGCATTCGGACCAGGACGGCGCCGAGCGGACGGCAGAGGAAGTTCGGGCAACGGGCCGGAACGCCGTGGTCCGGCAACTCGACACCACCGACCTCCTGACCTGCGCCGGCGTCATCGAGGACCTGGCCAAGGACCTGGGCGGGGTGGACGTGTTCGTCAACAACTCCGGCACCGGCGACGGCACCAAGTTCCTCGAGCTGAACTACGAGACCTGGGCGAAAACGCTGGACACCAACCTCAACGGCGCCTTCCTATGCATCCAGGCCGCAGCCCGGAGAATGGTCGACGCTGGCCGCGGCGGCCGCATCATCGCCGTCACCAGTGTCCATGAGACGCAGCCCCGGGTGGGCGCATCCGCCTACGACGCCTCCAAGCACGGACTCGGCGGACTCATCAAAACCATTGCGCTGGAGCTGGCCAGCCACGGCATCACCGCCAACTCTGTGGCCCCTGGCGAGATCGCGACGCCGATGACCGGCCAAACCGACGAGGATCCGCACCAGGTGGACCGGCCCGGTGTTCCGCTGGGCCGGCCGGGCGACGCCCGTGAGGTGGCCGCGGTCATCGCCTTCCTCGCGTCCCCGGCGTCGAGCTACGTCACCGGGGCGTCCTGGGCGGTCGACGGCGGGATGCTCCAGATGGGGCCACAGGCCGGCTCCCACATCACCGGAAACGACTGGCGCGAGCAGTAGGGCAACAAGCAGCGGGACTGACGGAAAGCAGCCGGCGGGAGAGTGCTCCCGCCGGCCGCTTTCCCGGACCTCGCTGCTAAAGCCCGGAGCCTCGTAGCCCGTCAGGGCTTGAGGACAACCTTGATACAGCCGTCCTCCTTCTTCTGGAATTTCGCGTAAAGCTCCGGCGCCTCGGACAACCCCGCGGTGTGGGTGACCAGATCCATCACACCCAGCGGATCGGCGTCGTCCTCCACAATGGGAAGCAGCTCATCCGTCCACCGGCGGACGTTGCACTGGCCCATGCGCAACTGGATCTGCTTGTCGAACATGGTGAGCAGGGGCATGGGGCTGGCTGTGCCGCCGTAAACGCCGCTCAGGGAAACGGTGCCGCCGCGGCGCACCGAATCGATGGCCGCGTGGACTGCGGCGAGCCGGTCCACACCGGCGGTCTCCATGGCCTTCTGCGCCACCTTGTCCGGGAGAAGGCCGAGTGCCTGGTGGGCGAACCCGGCCACCGGCGAGCCGTGTGCCTCCATGCCGACGGCGTCGACCACAGCATCCGGTCCCCTGCCGCCGGTCATCTCCCGCAGCTCGTCGGCAATGTCCTTGGAATAGTCCAGAACCTCGACGCCGTGGCGCGCCGCCATCTCGCGGCGTTCCGGCACCGGATCAACAGCGATGACCCGCTGGCCGAGATAGTTTCCGATCCGCGAGCTGAACTGCCCGACAGGACCGAGCCCGAAGACCGCCAGCGTTCCGCCCGCCGGGGCATCGGCATACTTCACTGCCTGCCAGGCGGTGGGAAGGATGTCCGAGAGGAAAAGGTAGCGTTCGTCCGGCAGCTCCTGCCCCACCTTGACGGGGCCGTAGTCCGCGAACGGCACGCGCAGGTACTCCGCCTGGCCGCCAGGGACAGAGCCGTACAGCTCCGAGTACCCGAAGATGGCGCATCCTGAATTCTTCTCCCGGACCTGGCTGGTTTCGCACTGGGACTGCAGGCCCTGGGAGCACATGTAGCAGTGGCCGCAGGAGATGTTAAAGGGAATGACAACGCGGTCCCCCTTTGTGAGGTTGGTGACGGCGCTCCCCACCTCCTCCACGATGCCCATGGGTTCATGGCCCAGCACGTCGTCCTTGTGCATGTAAGGGCCAAGCACCTCGTACAGGTGGAGGTCCGAGCCGCAGATCGCCGACGACGTGATCCTCACGATCGCATCCGTGGGCTCCTGGATGACGGGATCCGGTACTTCCTTCACGCTCACCGAGCGCTTGCCTTGCCAAGTCAGAGCCTTCAATGGAATGCCTTCCTCTCGCTGCACGTCGCGTCCTTTCGACCGTAACGTGCCTGGGTTCGGATGTGAAGATCAGCATACTTAGCAATTTTCGCAGATTTCAAAGCCAAAAGGTAAGCAGCCTTGCTTTTCGCTTGTTTCGGCCGGAGAACGCTCCTAGCGTAGGAACTGGCCCTGCCCCTGAAGAAAGGCAACATCATGTCGCTATACCAGCCCGAACCGGTGGAAATCTCCACGCGCATGCGCCCTGGCGAATGGACAGAAGCCAGCCTCGAGGAACTGGTGACCACATACCGTGCAAAGATCCTCGCCATGGGCGCGGCCGTGTCGGATGTGGTCACCGAGGTGGTCAGGAACGATGACGGCTCCGTTGCGGTTGCGGTGTCGTGGAACAAGGGGTCTTACGCCGACGAGCCCGAGGGCGGCGGATTCACGAACACCGAGTCCAGGGCAGACACGGCCGGCACCTGATGCCGCAGGGCCCGATTCCGCTGCGAACCTAGCGGGCGAGCAGCTTTCCGATCGCGCTGCCGCCCAGATTCTCCAGCAGTTCCCGCGGACCCGCATACACTTCAGCCGCGCCCGCCGCCAGGAGTTCCGCCTCGCTGGTGCCCCCGCAGGTGAGGGCGATAGTGGGCATGCCGATGCTGCTGGCCGCCATGACGTCCCACACCGCGTCCCCCACGTAGATGGCCTCCGAGGCCTCAACCCCCACGGCCTTCAGCGCCGCCACCAGGATGTCCGGCTCGGGTTTGCTGTTTTCAGCGTCATTGGCACTGGTGGCCGCGTGGATAAAGGAATCGGCGGACAGCGCCGACCGGAGCGCCTTGAGGTCCTGCTGCCTGGCGGACGAGGCCAGCGCCACCGCCAGGCCACTCTCACTGCACTGGGCCAGCAGGTCCCGGGCCCCGTCAAGGGGCCGCAGCGACGGCCAGAAGGTGCCGAAGATACCGGAATGGGCGTTCAGGACAGCCTCGTCCACCTCGTCTTTGTCCCGGGAGTCGGGCAGCAGCGTGTCCACCAGCCGGGCCCCGCCCATCCCCACGCAGCGGTGGATCCTGGCCATGGGCACGTCGTACCCGGACTGGCGGAACGCGTGCCACCAGGCAAGGGTGTGGATGTAGGCGGAGTCGATCAGGGTTCCGTCAACGTCGAACAGGACACCCTTCCGGCGCCCGGACCCTCCCATGCGCATCAGCGTTCGGCCAGCGCGGGCAGGCGCGGGCCACGGCCAGTCGCGACCACAGGCTTGTGCGCCTGCCGCGCGGGTTTCATGTGGCGCTTTTGGGCGGGCCGCTTGACGGCGTCCTTGCAGAGATCACGGATCAGTCCGGTTCCGGCAATCTCCCGCGCCTGCGCGATTCCCGCCACCGCCGCACGCTTCGTCGGGAAGGTGACTGACACCGCCATTAGTGCCCCCGTCCCGTCCAGCAGCCGGATCCTGTATCCGCCGTCGGGAGCGTCCACCAACTCGAAATATCCAGACATTTAGGCCTTCCTCCTTCTTCGCCGTTCGGCGAGGTGTTAGTAAGTATACTTACCTAACGAGGTAGGTGAGCGACATCACCCGGTACGGGCCTTTGAGGGGAGGGGCTTGTCGCTGCGGCGGGGGCGGCGCTGGTTCAGTTCCAAGGCGCTGGTCACGAGCGCGAAATGGCTGAAGGCCTGCGGGGTGTTCCCCAGGTGCCGGGCGCTCTGGACGCCCCATTCCTCACTCAGCAGGCCGACGTCGTTGCGCAGCGACAGCAGCCGCTCGAACAGTTCGGTCGCCTCCCTGCGCCTGCCGGCTCCCAGCAGCGCCTCCACCAGCCAGAAGGAACAGGCGAGGAACACCCCCTCATCCCCCGGCAGGCCGTCGTCGCTGGCCTGGGGCCTGTACCTGAGCACGAACCCGTCCTCCGTCAGCTCTCGCTGGATGGCATCGATGGTGCCGATCACTCGGGGATCGTCGGCCGGGAGGAATCCCACCCGGGGAATGAGGAGGAGGCTGGCATCAAGTTCGGGCCGGCCGTAGCTCTGGGTAAAAGTGTTCCGGCCGGGGTCAAAACCCTTTTCCATGACTTCGTCATGGATGGTGTCGCGGAGCGCCTCCCAGCGGTCAGCCGGGCCCGGAAGGCCCGAATCCCGGACCCCCTTGACCATCCGGTCCGCAGCTACCCACGCCATCACTTTGGAATGCGTGAAGTGGCGCCGTGGGCCGCGCATCTCCCACAGCCCGTTGTCCGGCTGATCCCAGGCGCCTTCGAGGTATTCCATCAGCGCCACCTGGACGTCCCACGCCTCGTCCGTGTGCTTCAGCAGTGAGTTGCGGGTGAGGGCAAGGCAGTCCAGCACCTCGCCCCACACGTCCAGCTGCAACTGGCCCGCGGCCGCGTTGCCCACCCGGACCGGCGCGGATTTCTCGTAGCCGGACAGCCAGGGCAGCTCCAGCTCGGGCAGCCGGCGTTCGCCGTGGATTCCGTACATGATCTGCAGGTCGGCCGGGTCACCTGCCACGGCCCGCAGCAGCCAGTCCCGCCAGGCGGCCGCCTCGGAGGTGTAGCCCGCGGCCAGCAACGCCTGCAGTGTCAGGGTGGCGTCCCGGAGCCAGCAGAAGCGGTAGTCCCAGTTCCGCGGCCCGCCCAGCTGCTCAGGCAGCGACGTGGTCACGGCTGCCACGATCCCTCCCGTGGGCGCGTAGGTCAACGCCTTGAGCGTGATCAGCGAGCGCTGCACGGCGTCCTTGTACGGCCCGGACACTTTGCACTTGTCCGTCCATTCGCGCCAGAACCGTTCGGTGGAATCCAGGACTTCCTCGGCGTCCACGGACCGCGGCCGCCGGACGTGGCTCGGTGCCCAGGTCAGCACGAACGGCACCCGCTCGCCGGCCTTCACCGTGAAGTCACTGACGGTGTGCATGCGTTCGCCGCGCAGCGGCGCTGTGGTGACCAGATAGGCGGAATCCGGGCCGGCGATGGCGTGGAGTCCATGGCTGTCCCGGCGCACCCACGGCATGATGTGGCCATAGTCGAAGCGCAGAGCCAGTTCGCTGCGCATCCGGACGTGGCCGTGCAGGCCCACGACGATCCGCACGATGTCCGCCACCTCGTCGCGGGGCGGCATGAAGTCGATGACCCGGACAGCGCCGTCGTCGGTTTCCCATTCCGTTTCGAGGATGAGCGTGTGCCGGCGGTAGCGGCGGCGGGTGCATCCTCCTCCCCCGGCAGGGGCCAGGAGCCAGCGGCCGGCCTCAGGGGTGTCCAGCAGCGCATTGAAGCAGGCCGGTGAATCGAAGCGCGGCAGGCACAGCCAGTCAATTGAACCTTCAGTACTGACCAGGGCGCCCGTGTGCAGGTCCCCCACCACCGCATAATCTTCGATGCGTACCATGCCCTTACAGTGCCACAGCTGACCCCGGCGCACGAGGGGTAGCCGGGTGTAGCCTGATCGTAGGCGGAGCGGCCGCCGGAGCCCTGTCCAATGAGCTTGCCAGCCATTCCGGTTCTGCCGGTCTGGCAGGCGGAAGTGGAGCCTTGCGTGGATAGTCGCCTGAACGAAGCGGATGTGGTGGGGCGCGTCCAGGACATGCTGCTGGATACCCAGGATGTCCAGGACTTCCTGGAGGAGCTGGCACGGTTCTCCGCGGAGAACATGTCTGGCCCGCGCGGCCGGATCTATTGCGGCATCACGCTCCTGAGGCACCGGTCGGCGGCCACCGTGGCCAGCAGCGGTGAGCACGCCAGGGCACTGGACGAACTCCAGTACCAGTTCGGCGACGGCCCCTGCCTGCGGTCCTGCCGGGAGGGCGTCGTGGTCCACGTTCCGGACTTCGAGCTGGACACGGAGTTTCCGGAGTACAACGACACCGTGCTGAAGAACGGCATCCGGTCGGTCCTGGCGGTGCCTTTCGAACTTCCCGGCGATGACGCCCGGGCGGGGCTCAACCTGTACTCCGAGAAGCCCAACGTCTTTGACGCCGCCACAGTGGACCGGGCAGTCAACTACGTGCGGCAGGCCTCCAAGGGGCTGCGGCTCGCGGTGCTCCTCGCACAGCGCAACGAAAACGCCGCCAACCTGAGGCGGGCGATGGAGTCACGGACCATCATCGACATGGCCGTGGGGATCATCATTGCGCAGAACCGCTGCAGCCAGGAGGACGCCATCAACCTCATCAAGTCGGCTTCAAGCACGCGCAACCTGAAGCTGCGTGACGTCGCTGCGGCCGTCGTTGAGTCCGCCGGCGGCGGCACCGTGACAACCCACTTCGAGTGACGTCCGCCCCGTGAAGACCCACATCGGCACCTCCGGCTGGAGCTACGACCACTGGGAGAACGTACTGTACCCGCCGGGGCTTCCCACCCGGGACCGGCTGCAGCACTACGTGGCGGAGTTCAGCACGGTGGAGCTGAACGCCAGCTTCTACCGCTGGCCGCGGGATACTACGTTCGCCGGCTGGCGGACCCGGCTGCCCGCCGGTTTTGCCCTGTCCGTCAAAGCTCCACGCGGACTCACCCACGGCAAGAAGCTCTACGCCCCGGAAGTCTGGATCGAACGGATCTCGCGGTGCTGGCACGAGCTTGGCGACAAGCGGGCGGTGCTGCTGGTCCAGCTGCCTCCGGACATGGTGCGGGATGACGCGCGGCTGGACTATTTCCTCGGTGCCGTTCCGGACTGGATCAGGGTGGCGGTCGAGTTCCGGCATCCCAGCTGGGAGCAGCCGGAGGTCTACGGGCTGCTGGAGCGGCACCGGGCTGCGTACACCGTCATGAGCGGCGCCAACCTGCCCTGCAACCTGGAGGCCACCGCCCCGTTCGTCTATGTCAGGCTGCACGGCCCGGACCACCAGCACCTGTACGGCGGCTCCTACTCCGACGCGGACCTGCACTGGTGGGCGGACAGGATCCGTGAGTGGCGCGGCTCCGGCCGGGAAGTCTTCGCCTATTTCAATAACGACGGCGGCGGCAACGCCGTGCGCAATGCGGCCACGCTGCGGGGGATGCTGGGAGACGCCGAGTAACAGAGTGCGGGCCGGCAGCCCATGGTCCGCCGCCCTGTGGCAGAGTGAAGCCATGGACATGCCGTCACAGGAATCACCGCTGGCAGGGACGAGTTTGTCAGGGACCCGGGTCTTCCGCCTGGCCCACCGGCTCTCGGACGCGATCAACACCTCGCGCCTCAAGCTCGCCCGCCGCTGGAAGTTCGAACCAAAGACGATCGCCTACCAGGGGTACGGCTCCACGGAGTGGGTCCGCGTCCTGGGCCGGGTGGTGCTGGCCAGCAAGCCCGTGCCGGGCAGCCGCGCCGACCATGCCGCCCGGAACGGCACCCAGAACGTGCGTGGCTGGCGCGCCTTCACCAGCGTCCCCATCCCTGGCTCGGAGGTGGAGATCGAGATCGGCGGAACTGTCACCAAGGTGAAGGCCGACCGCGGCGGCCTCGTGGACATCGATATCCCGGTATCCCTTTCCCCGGGCTGGCACACGGCCATCCTGCGGTCCGCCGGCACCGAGCCGGTGGAAGCCAGCATCTTTGTGATCTCCCCGGACACCAGGTTCGGCATCGTCTCCGACATCGACGACACCGTCATGGTGACGGCACTGCCGCGGCCCTTCCTGGCGCTGTGGAACACTTTCGTGCTGAGCGAGCGCGCCAGGATGGCCACCCCGGGCATGGCCGTGCTGCTGGACCGGCTCACCGTGGAACACCCCGACGCGCCCGTCATCTATCTTTCGACGGGCCCGTGGAACGCGGCGCCCACCCTCGCACGCTTCCTGACCCGGAACATGTATCCGGCCGGCCCGCTGCTGCTCACGGACTGGGGCCTGACCCAGGACCGCTGGTTCCGCAGCGGGCAGGAACACAAGCGCCGCAACCTGGAACGGCTGGCCGCGGAGTTCCCGCACATGCGCTGGCTCCTGATTGGCGACAACGGCCAGCACGACGAGCAGATCTACTCCCAGTTCACCCAGCACAACGCTGACAAGGTGGCAGCCATCGCCATTCGGCAGCTGTCCGTGAGCGAGGCCGTCTTCGCCGGCGGACACTCCGAAGACGGGGACCACAGCGCCTCGACGGTGCCGTGGATCTACTCCCCCGACGGGGCGGGCATCGCCCGCCAGCTCAGGGAGCTCGAACTCCTCTAGCTCCCCCGCGTGGGTGCCTCCCGCTTAGGTGACCGGCTTAGGTGACCGGCCCGCCGCCGGGCGTTCCGCCGTCGGACATCCCGATGTCTGTCAGCATTCCGTCAGTCGTCAGCATTCCATCTGTCGCAGCGTCTTCCGGCCCGGCAGCGGCAGCGGCGACGGCGGCATCCGCCGAGGCGGCCAGCCTGCGTTCCTCCTGGAGTTCCTGGAACCAGTAGAACGAGGCCTTCGGTGTACGCTCCTGCGTCTCGAAATCCACGTGCACCAGGCCGAACGGCTGCTTGTAGCCGCCCGACCATTCGAAGTTGTCCATGAACGTCCAGACGTAGTAGCCGCGCAGGTCGATCTTCTCAGCCTCGCCGCCGGGGGCCGTCGCGCGGAGGGCGGTGCCCAGGTGGTCGGAAAGATAGCGCAGCCGCCGTTCGTCGGGGATGAAGGTCCGGTTGGTGGACTTGTCGCGGACCTTGACGTCCACGAAGCTCGCCCCGCCCTCCGTGATGATCACCGGCGGAAGGTTCGGGTACCGCTCGGCCATCTCCTTCAGTGCCACGGCCATGTACTCGGGCTTCACGGGCCACCCGTAGGCAGTGGTTTCAGTGTCCGGCCAGGGTTCGATATGCAGCGGCGCGCCCGGCGTGGCGTCCTTGAGGTCATCCCCCATCGCCTCTGCCATGGCCGCCGGAACAGGACTGTCCCCGCCGCCGGCAGCCACCCGGGTGGGCATGTAGTAGTTCATGCCGTAGAAATCCAGCGGCTGGGAAATGATGGCCATATCCTCATCCGGATGGTCGAAGGACGAGAAGAACTTTCCGAGGCGGATCAGGTCCGGATACTTCCCGGTGAGCACCGGGTCGGCGTACAGCCGGTTCTGTGCCACATCCATGGCCCCGGCACTGATCCAGTCGAGGGGGTTGCCGGAATTGGGCACCACCGGCGAATACACGTTGGTCATGCCGATTTCGCCAGGCACCTTGGCCGCCCGCAGGGCCTGCAGGGCGAGGCCGTGGCCCAGCAGCTGGTGATGCACCGTAGGCAGTCCGTTGGCGAAGTCCGCCTTCCCGGGGGAATGGATGCCCAGGGCATATCCGTTCGTGGTCACGGTGGCGGGCTCGTTGATGGTCACCCAGCGTGCCACCCGGTCCCCGAATGCGGCGGCGGCGATGGCGGCGAACTCCCCCAGACGGTACGCGGTGTCACGGTTGAGCCAGCCGCCGTCCTCGTCAAGGGCCAACGGTGTGTCCCAGTGGTAGAGCGTGACCATCGGGGATATTCCATTGGCCAGCAGCTCATCCAGCAGCCGGTCATAGAAGTCCAGGCCGGCCCGGTTCACCGCTCCCCGGCCGTCCGGCTGGATCCTCGGCCACGACAGCGAGAACCGGTAGGAATCGACGCCCAGTTCCTTCATGAGGGCCACGTCCTGCGGCATGCGGTGGTAGTGGTCGCAGGCGACCACTGGGCTGTGGCCGTCCACGATCGTTCCGGGCTTGGCGGCGAAGACATCCCAGCCGGCGGGGCCGCGGCCGTCCTCGTCGAGCGCCCCTTCGATCTGGAAGGCGGCTGTGGCCACCCCCAGGGTGAATCCGGTGGGAACCATGGCGGCCAACTCTTTGGCGGAAGGATGCATCGCTGGACCTCTGTAACGTTGTAAACGGCCGGGGCCGAACCTTCAGATTGCCGGATTCTATCGCTCAGGGCGCCGTGGTGACCGGATTAACTGTTGCCCGCATTAACTGCTGCCGGATTGATCACGGAAATCACATTGCCTGCGGGGTCCTTGAACCACGCGATATCCGGGCCCATGCCGCGGGCGATTCCCTTGGCGTCCGTCGGCAGGTCGGCGTCGTCGTAGATTTTAGTCTGGACGCTGAAGCTGGAAAACGAACCCGTGGGCGCAAACATAGCCTTCTCCTTCGACGGCTCCGGTGCTTCCGCAGCCGGCGGGCTGCGGTACTTCCCAGAATGGCACAGCCCGGACCCGCTGACGAGGGTCCGGGCTGCCACTGGTAGGGTCTGCCCCATGGATGAAAAATTGGGGAAGTTCATCGACGATTTCGCGCAGCTGGTTCAGATCGCGCAGTCCGGACAGCACCGCGTGGAGTCCGGAAGGCAGCTGCTGACAACAATCACGGACCATCTGGCGGTGCCGGCCGAATCCCTCGCGGTGGTGGTGGAGGAGGTGCCCGCGCACCGGTTCGTGGACGCCGACATCCTGATGGCCGAACTTGCCGCCGAGGACGAGCAGTTCAGGCTCGTGGGCGTCGGCGGCGGGGACCAGCGCCACCACCAGTCCCTGAGCGACATGCTGCAGCACTCGCAGTTCTTCCCGCAATTTCCGTTGTCCCAGCCCGACTACATCAACCTTGCCGTAGGTCCGGATGAGCAGCGGCAGGCCGTGGCGCTGGGGCTGTGGCTGTTCAGGCACGCTGGTCGTCCCGTGGCCGTCCTCCAGCGGGACGCCGCTCCGCGCTACGGACGGCAGACGGCATGCCTCGAGGTCCTGGCTGCCGACTCGAGGTACGCGGCGGACTTCCTGGCCGAGTTCCGCCGGCGGATGCAGCGCGGCAGCGTCCTGAAAGGACAGGTCATCTCCCTGGTCATGGGCGAGTACGGACCCAGCAGCGGCGGCGTGACGTTCCACGCCCGGCCCGGCCTCAACGCCTCCGACGTCATCCTGCCCCAGGGGCTGCTCGGGAAGGTGGCCGACCACGCTTTGGGCATCGCCGCCCACCGCGAGTCGCTGAATGAGTACGGCCAGCACCTGAAGCGCGGCATCCTGCTGTACGGCCGGCCGGGGACCGGCAAGACCCACACCGTGCGGTACCTGCTGAGCCAGAGTCCCGGCATCACGGCGATCCTGCTGTCCGGCGGATCGTTGGCCAGGATTTCCGAGGCGGCGGCCATGGCCCGGGCGCTCCAGCCGTCGATCGTTGTGCTGGAGGACTGCGACCTGATTGCCGAGGACCGGAGCTTCGGCCACGGACCGCAGCCGCTGCTGTTCGAGGTGCTGGATGCCATGGACGGCCTGGACCATGACGCCGACGTCGCGTTTGTCCTCACCACCAACCGCGTGGACATGCTGGAGCGGGCCCTCGCCCAGCGCCCCGGACGCGTGGATCTGGCCGTGGACATTCCACTCCCGGCCCTGAACGAACGCATCGGACTGGTGACCCTGTATGCGCGCGGCGTTCCGTTCAGCGCGGATGCGGTCCGCGACGCCGCCGCACGCACCGAGGGAACCACGGCCTCGTTCGCGCGGGAACTGGTCCGCCGGGCCGTCGTACGTGCCGCACTGGGCGGCGAGCCCGTACAGGACCGCCACCTGCTGGACGCCGTGGAAGAACTGATGGCCGACGGCGAGGCCCTCACCAGAAGTTTGCTGGGCAGCGGCCCCGCCGGCGGCGGGGACGAACCGGGCGGCGTCGGCGGGCCAGGCTTCCCCCGCCCCGGGTTTGGCGGGCCGGGTGTCCCCGGACCCGGAATCTACGGGCCGGCCTCCGGTACCGCGGGCTTCGCCGGCCCGGTTTAGAACGCGCCCCGCCCCAGGACACGGGCGGGTTAGTCCAAAGGCTGCGGCCAGTCCACAGGCCTGCCAGTCCACACTTGGCTCAGTCCACGAGCGGCGGCGGGCCGAAGAGGAATTCGTTGGCGTGGGCCACTGCCTTGCGGAAAGCATCGTTCCGCAGGGCCACCAGGTTGGCGGAACTGTCCTCGCCGGGTTCCACGAACTGTGTAAGACCCGGGCGAAGCACCCAGATGTCCCCCGCGGGCGGCAAATAGAACACGCCGAACGAACGGTGCTGGTGGTCGTCGTCGGACCAGATGGGCACCACCGCCAGGGCGGCGCCGGTGGTGGGATTGATCCACTGTGCGCGGGGCAACGGCTCCTCGTGGGCCTCGGGATCCAGGAAGGGCGCTGTGCCCTTGCCCCAGCGCTGTTCGAAGCGCTCGTGGAAGGCCGGGATCAGGTGGGAGTCGTAGCGGCGCCAATCACTCATGGCTGTGGTTCTCCTCTGATACTCAGATCGGGTTCAGGCCCACGGTCCGCGCTCCCACCGCACCGGCGTAACGCGCAGCGGCGGTTCCCGGTGCCGGACCACGCGGACGGGAATGTCCTGTCCTTTGCTGCCGGTTTGTTGGCCACCGGCGGGTCCGGCGGCAGCCGCGGCAAGGACCTCACGGTCGTAGGCCGCACGGCGCTTGGGGTCCCGGAGCACATGGAAGGCCTGCATGACGAGTTGCAGTTCGGCCGGCACGGCTTCACCGCTGGCAACATCAGGATGGTGGCGGCGCATCAGCGCGCGGTAGGCGCGGGCGATTTCCTGCTGTGACGCTGCGTGCTGAACCTGCAGCACCGCATAGTAATCCGGCGAGGGGCCGGGCATCGCAGAAGCCTGGTTGCACTTGACGGAATTTGATGGTCGCGGCCGGGGCCGCTGCGGGCATCCGTCCGGAAGCCCGGAGCCAGCCCCGGCCAGCGCGGCGGCCGGCTACGTCCCGATCTGGTGCAGCTGGCCCTTGCTTTCGATTTCGATCTTGCGTGGCTTTGCCTGCTCGGCAACCGGGATCCGCAGCGTCAGCACGCCAAGGTCGTAGCTGGCCTTGATGTTGTCCGCGTCCAGGGTGTCGCCAAGAATGACTTGGCGGCTGAAGACACCGCGAGGCCGCTCGGAAACCACGAGCTCAACATTGGGCTGCGTGGCGTCCCGGCGCTCCGCCCGGACGGTGAGGACGTTCCGTTCGACGTTCAGGTCAACGGCGTCCGGCGAGATCCCGGGCAAGTCGAACGCCACCACAAACTCCCCGTCTTCCTGCCACGCGTCCATCGGCATGGCCGCCGGACGGGCTGCTGTTCCGAAGACCTGCTGTGTGAGCCGGTCCAGCTCACGGAACGGGTCAGTACGGATTAGCATCATTTCCCACTCCCTTCAGCATGTAGGTTGCCTACCCACCCATTTATTTGTGGTTGTGGATATAGATTTTTTATAGCACCAGTGACAAACTTGGGCAAGAGGAAATCAGGAAATCCGGACGGGGAATCACATGGGCAACCGGGACAGCGCCGGCCGCCGGCTGTACGGGATATCTGTGGTGGCGGAACTCGTGGGAACGGGCCAGCAGAACATCCGGCTCTATGAGCGCCGCGGCCTGCTGACCCCGGAAAGAACCGAGGGCGGCACCCGCCAGTACAGCGAAGCCGACCTTGCGGTCCTGCGCCGCATCGCCGAACTCCTGGACGAGGGGCTCAACCTCGCCGGCGTCGCGAAGGTCCTCGAATTGGAGATGGATAACGCCCGCCTGCGGCGGCAGCTGAAGCAGGCCCGCGCCCGCAGCGCCGCACATAACGACGGCGGCAACCCGTCAGTGCCGGCAGGCCAGGACGACGGCAGTTGGGACGGCGCCTAAGTTTGCAGCCGGCCACCGGCGAGCAGGAAGGAATCTTCGAGCAGTTCGGCGAGCTGGCCGCCGTCGACCCTTGAAAGCCGGACCAGGACCAGCTGGGGTGAGCGCTCATGGTGCGGCGTCCAGAAGTAGGTTTCCGGTTCCGTGCCGGCCAGAGCCTCGCGCTCCGCCGTCTTGACCGTAAGCACGTCCGGTTCCCAGATCCGGGCCATCAGGGTCTTCGCGAACCATGCCGGCTGGTTCCAGCTGACGCGCTCAGTCACGCCCGGCAGGGCAAGGCAGATGCTGCGGACATCGGCTTCGCTCGCCATGCTTACTCCTGGCTGTCCGCCTTGGAAAGCTCGCCCGTGACCTCTTCGCCGGGTATCCGGGCGGTGCGCCAGGTGTCCACGGCGATCACGGCCCCGAGGACCACCAGCGAAAGCGAGACGGAGGCCACGGCGTCGCTCACCCAGTGGTAGCCGAGGTACAGCCGGCTAACCGACGCCAGGATCACTCCGATGATGGCAAAGACAAAACCCACCACCGTTGTCTTGGGTTTCCGGTGGCGGGAAAAGACCAGGAAGGCCGTTATCAGCAGGAAGTCGGACGCACCCAGGACATGCCCGGAGGGAAAGGAAAAGGTGTGGTCCGCGCCGAACAGCATTTGGTCCACCGGAGGTCGTTGCCTGTCGACCGACCTGCCGATCAGCTGCGCCAGGCCCACGCCGGTCAACATTGCCGCCGCCAGCAGTATGGGCCGCCAGGCATGCTTCGCCAGAATGCCCCACGCCACCGTGACAACGAGGACGATGATGGGCAGCGCCACGGGGCCGAAAATGACAGCCAGGACAATCATCACCACGGTCAGCAGCTCCGTGCGCGTCGTCAGGAGCCATCTCCATGACGCTTCATCTGCGCTGGCCACCCCGTCGCGCTCCTGAACACCTGAAAGAGTCAGGAAAAAGACAGCCGCCCCCACAACGGCAAGGACTATTGCCGTCACGTAGAGGGCCTTCCTGGCGCCAGGTTCCATATAGCGTTCCTCCACCACAAACTTGTCGTGAAAGACCCGCCACCGGCCCTGCTTGCCCGCTGATTCTTCTGCCACCTGAAAGACCGCCTGTGCCCTGGGGAAATACTGTCTAGAAGTGAAATCCTAAGCCCCCTTACGGATGTCTTTCCCCGCTGTTACGGTAAAACTTCCAGCCCCACAAGGTCTCAGGAGATGACATGAGCACTGAAGGTACCGGCCAGGAAGACCAGCGCGGAACTTCACGGCAGACCGCTTCACCGCATACGCAGGGCGACGGCGTCCCGGACTCCGGCACCGGTGTCGCGGTGGGTGCAGGTGAGCCCAACACGTTCGAGCCGGAGGAGGGCAGAAACGGCGCGGACGCAAAAACGCCACGCGATGACCAGATTGCCACGGCGGAGGAAACCCCCGACGTGGAGGAAACGCCGGTGGACACCACCGAACCCAGCTAGTCGCTCAAGCCGGTGCCCGCCGGCAGAACCGATAGGCCCGTTCCGGTAGCCCTGTCCTGAAGGACGGGCGCGGTGGATAATTGGTTTCACATTGAAGTGGCGACGGGGCTACGGAGGCTGCCGTGAGGATCATCGGACTGCTTGTGGTCATCTGGCTCATCATCGGCGTTTTCGCCGCATTCCAGCGGGGCTACTTCGGCGGTTCCCCGGACTCCTGTACGGAGGCCGGAACCGTGGCGATCACCATCGCCGCCGGCCCGCTTAATTACATGGGAGCCAACCCCAAGCTGACCTGCGAAGTGCCGCAACCTTCCAAGTAGGACCAGCCGTCCAAGCGGGACCTGTCTTTCCCACGGCCCGTCCGGCCAGCGCTTCGCTTTGCGGGGCGTCGCCGTTCACCCGAGATTCACGCGCGCGTCCTCGCCTGTCAAGGCTGCCCCGCTAGGTTCGGGGCCATGGACATCACGCGCAGAACGCTCATCACCACCGGCCTTGGGGCCGGGCTCGTCGCCGCCCTGCCCGGCACCGCCGTCGCCGACCCCCGGAACGCAGAAGCAAGCCTTCCCGCCGATCCCTTCACCCTTGGCATCGCCTCCGGCGATCCCTGGCCGGACGGCTTCGTGCTCTGGACCCGGCTCGCGCTCAACCCGCTTGCCGAAGACGGGCTGGGCGGCATGCCCTCGCGCGTGGTCAGTGTGGCCTGGGAGGTGGCCGAGGACCCCGCGATGCGGAACGTGGTCCAGCGCGGCGTGGAGCAGGCCCTGCCGGAAAGCGCCCACTCGGTCCACGCGGAGCTGCGGGGACTGAAACCGGGACGCGAATACTTCTACCGTTTCCGCGCCGGCCGCCACATCAGCTCCGTCGGCCGCACCCTGACCAGCCCGGCTTGGTATGAGACGCCGTCCGCCCTGGCCATGTCCTTCGCCAGCTGCGCCCAGTACGAGCATGGATTCTTCACGGCCTACCGCCGCCTGGCGGAGGACCAGCCGGACCTGGTGCTGCACCTGGGCGACTACCAGTACGAATACAAGAAGGGCTCCTACGTGACCGGCGACGGAAACGTCCGCGACCACGAGGGCCCCGAGACGGTGACGCTGGAGAACTACCGCCAGCGCCATGCCCAGTACAAGGCCGACGACGACCTGCAGGCTGCGCATGCCGCCGCGCCATGGCTGGTGGTCTGGGATGACCACGAAGTGGATAACAACTGGGCTGACGAGGTGCCCGAGAACGCGGATCCGGCGCAGCTGAACGACACGGCGGCGGACTTTCGGAAGCGCCGGGCCGCCGCCTTCAAGGCGTACTACGAGAACATGCCGCTCCGGGCACCGTCCATGCCCTCCGGCGCGGACATGAAGATCTACCGCACCGTCCAGTGGGGCCAGCTCGCCAACTTCCACATGATGGACACGCGCCAGTACCGCGACGACCAGCTCGCCGGAGACGGCTGGCGGAAGAACGTCCAGGAGCGCCTGGCGGAAAACCGGACCATCACCGGCGCGGAGCAGGAGCAGTGGCTGCTGGACGGCTTCCGGAAGTCCCGGGCCCGCTGGGACCTTTTGGGCCAGCAGGTGTTCTTCGTTGAGCGGGACCGCAACCAGGCAGCCGACATCGACGATATGTCCATGGACGGCTGGGACGGCTACGCGTCCTCCCGCCGCCGGATCACCCAGGGCCGGGTGGACGCCGAGGTGCGCAACGCCGTCGTCCTCACCGGTGACGTCCACCGCAACTGGGCGAACGACATCAAGGTGGACTACAAGGATCCGGACGCACCCGTGGTCGGTTCGGAGCTGGTGTGCACATCGGTCACCTCCACGGGGAACGGAACGGGCTCTGTCACCGATCCCACCATGGCCTGGAACGGGCACCTGAAGTTCTACAACGACCAGCGCGGCTACGTCCGCACCACCATCACGAAGGATTCCCTGACAGCCGATTTCCGTGTGCTGGACTACGTCAACACGCCGGGATCGGCGGTCAGCACCAAGGCGTCCTTTCGGATCGACGACGGCGTGCCCGGCCTCCAGCCCCGCACCTAGTCACAGTCCACCGGCAAAGCGCGAACGTACATTTGTACGTTCGCGCCTATCCTCGAAGGGCGCTCAGTCCTCGGTGGGCGTGGTCCGGTTGGAGTGGTAGGTCCGCCAGCTGTGCTCGGGCGAGTAATCGAGCAGCCGTCTGGCCTTGTCGATGGACAGCATCGTCTCATGCTCGCCCAGTTCCTTCGTCACCCTGACCCGGGGGAACACCTCCGCCGCCAGGCTGGCACTGGAGCGGCTCATGACAGTGTCCTCGTTGGCGATGATGAAGGCCTCAAAACCCGGTGTGCGGTAGTCCAGGGCGCGCGCCACGGCCTGGGCGCCGTCCCGGGCGTCAATGTAGCCCCAGAGGTTCCACTTGCGCCGGGTGGCATCCGAGTCGAAAGACGGGAATTCCTCGTAGTCCTCCGGATCCATGACATTGGAGAAGCGGAGGCCGGTGATGCTCAGCTCCGGGTCCCATCGCGTCATCTGGATGGCCATCTGCTCCTCCAGGTGTTTCACGAGTGAGTATGTGCTCTCCGGCCGGGCCGGGTATTCCTCGTCCACCGGGATGTAGGGAGGGTCGACGTCGAACGGCAGTCCCAGCACCGTCTCACTGGAGGCGTACACGATTTTCTTGATGCCGGCCCTGCGGGCCGCCTGGAACACGTTGTACGTGGACAGCATGTTGTTCTCGAACGTAGCGGCGTCCGGCACCAGGCCGGGAGCCGGAATGGCGCCCAGGTGGACGACAGCGTCGAAGCCCCGGTGCCGGTCGTCCAGGCCGAGGATGACGTCGACGACCTGCCCGTAGTTGCGCAGGTCCACGGCGGCAAAGTGCGGGCTCCTGCTGCCGGCCCTGTCCAGATTGAGGACCGAATGCCCGTCCGCCATCAGCCTGCGGACCACGTTCCGTCCGAGCTTTCCGCTACCTCCCGTTACGGCAATTCTCATTTCGGCCTTCCTCACGTTGGTTGGCCGGCCCTGGCCCGGGGCGGCCGTCTTCCAGTGGTCCTGGCCGCTTTCGCTGCCCGGCACCTTCCCTCAGCCTAGGACCCCCGGCCGCGGCTCCGGTCATATTGTGTGCACGAACTGGTGTATATTTTCTCGGTACGGTTTAGCAGAAGGCCGTTGGATTGTTGTTCGATCCGGCACCTTGCTCGCTGCTATGCACCCCGGCCACGGGGTACCCGCACCGCGCCCGCCGGTTCGTCTTGACCCTAGCGAAACGGTACCGAAAGATCGTGGCCAGCGAGTCGACCGCAAAACCTGAAACCTCAATCACGGAGCACCTGAACGAGCTTGTGCTCACCAGCTCCGACGTGGGTGAATTCCTCCACGAGCTTGCCCGGATCTCGGCACGAAGCCTCTCGGAGCCCGGGGACGAGGTTCTTTGCGGCGTCACCCTGCTGCGGCACCGCAAGGCAGCAACCGTGGCGAGCAGCAGCCCTGAGGCGCAGGCCATGGACGAGATTCAGTACGATTTCGGCGACGGGCCCTGCATGACAGCATCGCGCGACCAGGTCACCATCCACATCACGGATCTCGAAAAGCACGACCGCTGGGACAGCTACGCCGAGAAGGTCCTCGGCCAGGGCGTCCGTTCGATCCTGGCCATTCCGTTCGTCCTCGAAGGCGAGACGCGGGCCGCCCTCAACCTGTACTCGCACCGGCCCGGCCGCTTTGAAGGCCGCGTCCTGGAACTGGCCCAGGACTTCGTCAACCAAACCTCAATGGCCCTGCGGCTTGCCGTGCGCTTCGCCCACTACAGCGACGCCGCCGCAAACCTCAAGGCCACCCTGGAAACCCGGACCGTGATCGACGTCGCCGTCGGTGTGATCATGGCGCAGAACCGGTGCAGCCAGGAGGAAGCCTTCGAGCTGCTCAAGGCAGCGTCCAGCACCCGCAACATCAAGTTGCACAGCGTGGCCACGTCAATCGTCGATTCACTCGGCCAGGGCCCGGCGAAAACCCACTACGAGGGCTGAGCTGCCGCGCCAGGAAACCGCGCCAGGAGACCTAGGGCCCGCCGAAGCTCTGGCCCTCGGGATCGCCGCCCATGGTCCTTGACTGCCCTTCCGTCCCTGCCCCGCCGGCACCGCCGGTTCCCGCACCGCGGGACACCCGGACTTTCCGTCCTCCGGCAGCAGGCTCCTCAGGCAGCGGAACCCGCACCTCAAGAACGCCGTCGTTGTAGGACGCGCGGATGTCGTCCTGGTTCACCGCGGCGGGCAGGCTGACTGTGCGCGAAAAAGCGCCGTAGCGGAACTCGGAGCGGTACCCTTCCTTGTCCTTGTGCTCCGACTTTTCCTCACGGCGCACGGTGATTTGCAGCTGGCTGCCGGCCAGGGTGATGTCGACGTCGCTGTCTGGATCGATGCCCGGCGCTTCTGCCTTTACCACCAGGGACCCCGCCTCGCGGTATTCCTCCACCCTGAGCCAGGCATCCAAATCCCCCTCCAGGAACCGGCGGAAAGGTTCCGGGATGTCCACGCCGGCACGCCTGAAAATGTTGGTCATCGCTGTTACCTCCTGTCAGCTTCCGGCCCCAATGCAGGATGCGGAGGACCGGAACGGGTCCCAACACCAACAAAGCTACGCCCTTGCCGAACGCTTGTTAAGGCGGTGATGAGTGCGTTCGGAAGTGGCAGGATATCGTCCCCCGGAGCAACCCGGAGGGCACCGAATCCTGAGAATTTCCCTATGAAAAGCCGGGATGATGCCGGGTCAATCCCCCAACGGGTCTCCTTAGGAGGTCTTTTCGCCGCCCGGAACCCCCCAATTTCCGTCCCGGACGTTCCCATCGAGGGGTCCTGCGCCGAGCTTTTCACAGGAGAGCTGCCGCACATTGGGACCATGCAAAGAAGCATGCCTTCAGCCAGCGCCGTGTTCCTGGCGGAAAACACCAACCTTCACGGAGGTCCCGATGGACGCTAGTGTGCCTTTCCCTGCCGAGCCTGAATGGCTGAAGACTGCCACCGGACCTGGGCAGTGCAGCCAGGAGGCGGCGGACGCGCTGGAGGCCTTCTGCAGCGACTCGCTGCGGTCCATCGACAGGACGGTGATGCGGGCCCAGGTCATTGAACTCATCCTGGACATCCTCGCCACCACGGACGTCCAGTCGGAGGCACGGCACCGCCTGCTGCAGCATCTGGCCTCGCACCCCGGGTCCCCCGAGCAGGCACTGCTGTGCCACCTGAGCGAAAATGCCTGCCTCCCGCAGGCAACAGGTCCCGGGAACCTGCCGGCGGCAACTGGGTCCGGCTACCTCCCGGCGGGTGGGGACTACCTTTCGCCCGGCGGCGACAGCTCCGGCGAAGGCGGCAGAGGCTCCAGTGAAGGATCGAAAGCGAAATGGGTGCCGGCTCCGCTGCGGAACCTGCTGCGGCGGGACTGAAAAGGCCGACGGCGGCCCCCACCGGCGCTGTCAGCTCCGGTGGTGCTCAATTCCGGTGGTGCTCAATCAGCCAGCCGGCCATCTGCTGCGCCCGTTTGGAAGCAAGGAAGTCCCCTTCGGTCGCGGAGATGATGGACCCCTTCATCAGGATGTGCCAGGAGCGGGCGAATTCGTCCGAACGTTCCAGTCCCGCTTCCTCGGCAAGGGCCTGGATGTGCCCGCGGATCCTGGCGAGATAGCCGATGCTCGCTTCGCCCAGGGGATGCTCGGGGCCCATCTCCAGGAGGACGTTTATGAAGGTGCATGCCTCGAAGTCATCCCGCTGGAACCAGTCACCGAAGACGTCGAAGATGGCCAGCAGGCGCCCTTCCGGAGTGGTTCCCCTGCGCCTGGCCTCGGAAACGATCAGGTCAACAGTCCACACCTGGTCGCGGAGTGCGAGGAACGCCAGAACCAGCGCATCCTTGGAGGGGAAGTGCCGGTAGAACGTGGATTTGGCCACTCCGGACCGCTCGATCAGCTCATTGATGCCGACATCGCGCACACCGCGGTGGGAAAAAAGCTCGTAGGCAGTGGCGAGGATCCGGTCCACTGGTTCACTATGGCCGGTACGCACCTCTTCAGGCAGCAAGGCATCCCCGGTTGCATCAGGAGCACTCATCAGAAATTCAGTGTACCTTGGCACTGGCAGAGACAGACCTGTCTGTCTTATTGTTTTAGGAACATGACACTTCATCTTGGGTGCAGTTGCAGCCCCAAACGGAGCGTCACTGCAATGGCGCAGAAACAGGAGGGTACTGATGGACGAAGACATCCGCGCGGTGGAAGAGGCCGTGGCGACGCTGGAATCCGCTGCTGTGGAGCACGACCCCGCAGCCGCAACCCTGCAGAACGCAGTCGCGGCGGCCGTAACCCACGGGAAGCCGATCCGCGAAGTAGCGGCGGCCGCACACATGACCGCCCTGGAGGTGCTCGACGCCGCCGACGCCGCTACCTATCCGCAGCAGGCGCTGCAGCCCTGGATGCTGGCCCCGTAGCTACCACTGCCCCGTAGCTACCACTGCACTGTAGCCACACCCTGCCGCATTGCCCAACACCGTGACTGCCCACCGCCGTCATTGCCCAACGCCGTAACTGCACGGCCCGGCGGATGCAGGACTCCTTGCGGAAACTTGATTGGATCCCGGGGTAAACCTGCGGCAAGCCTGATGGGCACGCGCCACCCTTAATGCATCAGCCCCTGGAGGAGCGATCCTTCAGGGAAAGCAGGCGAAAAGGGACCGCACGGAAGCGGGGGGCGTCATGAACCAGTCAGCAACTCTCGAGGAAGTCGTCGAAGTCGGCGGCGTCATCACCGACCGTCAGCCGGTGGACTTTCACCGGCTGGGGCTCGCCGGCTGCATCGACAGGCTCACGGTACCCCTGCGACGCCAGGGTACGTGCGTCCGCTGGGAGACACCCCAGCACGGCGTGGAGATCTCGTCCGACTGCGCCGCCCTGCTCTACCAGTCCGCGCAGGAGGCGCTGAGCAACACGTTCAAACATGCGCACGCCACGGATGTCACGGTCCGGCTCGCCTCCGTATTCCACGGGATCCGCCTCATGGTGGCCGATAACGGCACCGGCTTCGAACCGGTTCGCCCGGCGGTGGACGAAGTCAACGGACACGGCCTGCGAACTCTTTCAGAGGCCGTGCAGGAGGCAGGCGGGACGGTGGACATCAGCTCGGCTCCGGGCACCGGCACCGCCATCACCATCACCATTCCGCTGGACTGAGCTTCACCCGGCCCGGCCCCCGCATCCAAACGCCAGTCCGCCCCATTCAAGCGCAGTCCGGCATCGCACCAACCTCGCCTAGGATGCTGTGCATGACCCTTCCGAACGCCGAGCCCGAGGCCGTCCGGGCCTTCGATTCCGCGGAAATCCAGCAGGCCGTCGCCGAACTGCGCAGCCGGCTGGCTTCCGGCCGGCGGCTGCTGCTCGGTGTGGCCGGCTCCCCCGGCTCCGGCAAGTCCACGTTCTCGGCCTGCCTGGCCGGCGCCCTGGGCCCTGACTGCGCCCTCGTGGTGCCGATGGACGGCTTCCATCTGGGCAACGCGGTCATTGACGGCACTCCGCTGCGGCAGCGCAAGGGCGCACCGGACACGTTCGACGTCGGCGGTTACCTTTCGCTCCTCCAGCGGCTTGCGCGGCGGGACGAGGAGGTTGTGTATGCGCCGGACTTCCGGCGCGCGATCGATGAGCCCGTGGCCGCATCGCTTGCCGTGCCGGCCGCCGTTCCCATCATCATCACCGAGGGCAACTACCTGCTCAGCGACAATCCCCGCTGGCAACAGGTGCGGGCGCAGCTGGACGAGGTGTGGTTCATCGACACTCCACGGGACCTGCGGCTCGCCCGCCTGGTTGAACGGCACATGTTCTACGGCATGGACCGTGCCGCGGCAGAGGCCTGGGCCAACGGACCGGACGCCGCCAATGCCCGCCTGATCGAGGCCACCCGCTCCCGGGCCGACAGGGTTATCCCCTGGACTTAGCGCCGGGGTTTTAGCTACCTGCCCTCGGCATCCCACATGCCGGATTCGTCGGCCGCCTCTTCCGGCTTGTGCTGACCTTCCGGCGCTCCGCTGCCCACGTAGCTGGCCGGCACTGTTCCGCCCGGCTGCGTCATCTGCTCCTCGCGGATGTTGCTGGCTGTTCCGGCCTCGGGCCGGGGCTGCTCCTGCTCGACGGCGTCCGGGTCGCCGGGACCCCGAAGGTCACCGGGCTCTTCCGCATTGCGCTTGCTGTCGGTCATGCCACTGCCTCTCACTCGGAAAATGCCGGTCACGTCCCAGTCTAGGCACAGGGACTTGCTGGACCAGAGGCTATGCCCGCCGCAGGGAGCTTGCCAGCAGCCAGACCGTTCGGGTCGGCTTCACCGGGGTGCAGGGCACCGAAGCCAAGGGAAACCACGACGCCGGCCAGGAGCAGAAGCGCAGCCAGCCGGCCGCCGTCGTCATGCCGGTCAGCCGGGCCGGTCACGTCCGCTCCCGCACACCCTGCGGCGCCCAGCCCAGCGCCGGCGCCACGTGCCGGGCGATGATCCCGAGCAGCTTGGCGTTGTACTCCACGCCAAGCTGCTTGGGAACGGTGAGCAGGAGCGTGTCCGCGGCCTGCACGGCCGCGTCGGCGGCGAGTTCCCCGGCGATGGCGTCCGGCTCGCCAATATAGCTCTTGCCGAAGCGGGCCAGGGCGCCGTCAAGGGCGCCCACCTGGTCTCTGCCCTCACGGAGGGCGCTCAGTCCGAAGTACTGCCGGTCCTCATCGTCGGCCAGCGGCAGGACGCTGCGGCTGACCTAGACCCGGGGTTCACGGGCGTGCCCGGCCGCAGCCCAGGCCTCCCGGAACATGGCGATCTGCTCGGCCTGAAGCTCGTGGAACGGCACGCCGGTGTCCTCCGTCAGCAGGGTTGAGCTCATGAGGTTCATGCCCTGCTCTGCCGCCCAGACAGCCGTCTTCCGCGTCCCGGCACCCCACCAGATCCGGTCCGGCAGTCCGTCGGAGCGCGGCTGGACAGGCAGCAGGCCGGTAGCGCCACCGGCGTACCGCGGATCTGCCTCCACCACCCCCGCACCGGCGATCGCACGCCGGAACGCCGCGGCGTGCTGCCGGGCCATGTCCGCATCTGTTTCACCCTCCCGCGGGAGGTAGCCGAAGGCCCCCGCGCCGTTGCGTGCCGGCTCGGGTGAACCGCGGCTGATGCCGAGCTGGAGCCGGCCGCCGCTGATGAGATCCGTGGCCGCTGCCTCCTCGGCCATGTACAGCGGGTTCTCGTAGCGCATGTCGATGACAGCGGTGCCCAGTTCAATCCGGCTGGTGCGCGCCGCAGCGGCGGCAAGCAGCGGGAACGGCGAGGCCTGCTGGCGCGCAAAGTGGTGCACGCGGAAGAAGGCGCCGTCGATCCCCAGTTCCTCCGCGGCCACGGCCAGTTCAATCCCCTGCAGCAAAGCATCACGTGCCGTCCGGGTGCGGGAACCTTGCACCGGCCCCCAGTGGCCGAAGGACAGGAAGCCAATTCGTTTCATGCCCTGCACAACATCCCCGCCAGCGCTGTCATTCCTGCAGGCTACGCCCCGTGACTGGCCGCGCGCTCCGGCCCGCCATCCCGATAGGTTGGTAACACCGCTTGAGGACGCCCGTTCTCACGAGACCGAAGGGACTGCTGACATGGCTTTCATTACCGTTGGACAGGAAAACAGCACCGACATCGAGCTCTACTACGAAGACCACGGAACCGGACAGGCTGTTGTCCTCATCCACGGCTACCCCCTGGACGGGTCCTCCTGGGAGAAGCAGACTGCAGCCCTGCTGGACGCCGGCTACCGAGTCATCACGTACGACCGCCGCGGCTTTGGCAAGTCCAGCAAGCCCACCACCGGCTACGACTATGACACCTTCGCGGGTGACCTCAATACTGTCCTCACCACCCTGGACCTCAACGATGCCGTGCTGGTGGGCTTCTCCATGGGCACCGGTGAGGTGGCGCGGTACCTCTCCACGTTCGGATCGGGCCGCGTGGCGAAGGCCGCCTTCCTGGGATCCCTGGAACCGTACCTTCTGCAGACCGGCGACAACCCCACCGGAGTGCCGCAGTCCGTTTTCGACGGCTTGGCCGAGGCAGTCAAAGCGGACCGCTACGCCTTCTTCACGGAGTTCTTCAAGAACTTCTACAACAGCGACACCTTCCTGGGCACGCCGCGGCTCAGCGAAGAGTCCGTCCGCGCGAGCTGGAACCTGGCCGCAAGCTCCGGCGCGTTCGCTTCCGTGGCCGCCCAGCCCACCTGGATCACCGACTTCCGTTCCGACATCCCCAAGATCGACGTCCCGGCGCTGATCGTGCACGGCACGGCGGACAACATCCTGCCGATTGACTCCACCGGCCGGGAGTTCAGCAAGGCCCTGCCGGAGGCGGACTACGTGGAGATCGACGGCGCCCCGCACGGCCTGCTGTGGACCCACGGGCCAGAGGTCAACGAGGCGCTGCTCGCCTTCCTGCGGAAGTAGCCGGCACCACGCGAAGGCGCTGGTAGCCACGCCTGATCCACGCCATTGACGACCTGGGGCGGGACACCCAGCAGGGCCGCAGCAGCGGCGCGGGTGCCCCGCCCTCTTCTTCCGCCAGCACCGACTCAGGGCATCTGTCTATCAGGAGGTTCTCTCCATG
>NZ_JBHVBL010000045.1:0-34254 GCF_042668165.1 Arthrobacter sp. NPDC057388 | reverse complement strand
CCTTCCGGGCGTCCCGCCTCCCTGGCTGGCCACTGAACAGCTATGGCCACTGAACAGCCGATGGCCACTGAACAGCCGATTCCAGGACCCATGCGGACCCGGAAACACAGAATCAGGCAGTAATGACAACTCTCATCGAGGCGCCGCCAAGCGACGCCGACGGCCTTTTGCCGACCAAGAAAAAGAAGTCCGGCGGGGGACTGGGCCAATACCTCCTGATCAGGTTCCTCCTGATCTTTCCTACGATTTTCATCCTGGTGACCATGGTGTTCTTCCTCATGAGGATCACCGGCGATCCCATCACGGCCGCGCTGGGCGGCCGGTTGCCCACGGAACAGCTGCAGGAACGGATCCACGCCGCAGGCTACGACCGTCCGCTTCCGGTCCAGTACTTCGAATACCTGGGCCAGCTGATCACCGGCAACTTCGGCACCACGCTCTCCGACAACCGCCGGGTCACCGAGATGCTGGTGACCTACGGCTCGGCCACCCTCGAACTGACCATCAACGCGCTCATCGTCGCGCTGCTGGTGGGCATTCCGTTCGGCATGATCGCCGCGCACCGCCGGGACCACCTTCCCGACGCCGTGCTCCGCGTCTTCGCCATCCTCTGCTACGCCACCCCCGTGTTCTTTGCCGGGCTCCTGCTGAAGCTGACGTTCTCCGTCTGGCTGGGCTGGCTTCCTGTGGCGGGCCGGGCGAAGACCTCCACCGAACTTGCCCTCACGGGACTCCAGGCGCCCACGGGTATCTATTGGCTGGATGCGCTCCGGAGCGGCAACATGGCGGCATTCGGTGACGTGATGGCGCATGCCGTCCTGCCCGCCGTTGCACTCGGCCTGCTGACGGCAGGCATTTTCCTCCGGCTCGTGCGGACCAACGTCATTGGCACCCTGGGCCGGGACTACATCGAGGCGGGGCGGTCGCGGGGCGTCAGCGAGTTCCGGCTGGTCACCAAGCATGCCTACAAGCCGGCACTGATCCCCATCATCACCGTGATGGGGCTGCAGATCGCCGTGCTGCTGGGCGGCGCCGTGCTCACCGAGACCACCTTCGAGTGGAAGGGGCTGGGCTTCCAGCTCGCCAACTACCTGACGGCCCGTGACTTTGTGGCGGTCCAGGGCATCGTGGTGCTCCTGGCCGTGATCGTCGCCGTCACCAACTTCATCGTGGACATCGTGGCCGCGCTGATCGATCCCCGTGTGAGGTACTGACATGAGCACTGCAACTCCGGTGGAAGCCACCGTGGACCGCAGGGCCCCGCTGTTCAAGCGGCTGCCCGTCATCTCACACTTCAACAAGAGCGTCGGACTCCAGCGTGGCATGCTCGTCGTCGGCCTTATCTTGACCGGCACGTTCCTCCTGACCGCCATTTTCGCCCCGCTGCTTGCGCCGTACGGATTCGCGCAGCTTTCCGACGCCGACGGCAGCTTCCCCACCCAGCAACCGCCGGGCGGTAAGCACCTCCTGGGGACGACCGTGGGCGGTTACGATGTCCTGTCCCGGGTCATTTGGGGCGCGCAGACCGCCATCCTCGTGATCCTGGTGGCCGTGGTGCTGTCCATCTTCGCCGGTGTCATCCTCGGCCTGCTGAGCGGATACCTCGGCGGCTGGCTGGACCGCGTGCTCGTCGTCGTGGCCGACGCTGTCTACGCGTTCCCGTCGCTGCTGGTGGCCATCGTGATGGCCATCGTCATCAGCGGCGGCGAATCAAGCCTCTTCGGCGGTGTGTTCGCTGCGGCGATTTCCATCACGGTGGTGTTCATTCCGCAGTACTTCCGCGTCATTCGGGCAGAAACCATCCGGCTGAAGGCGGAACCCTTCGTCGAATCGGCGAAGGTGGTGGGTGCCTCCAGCACCCGCATAATGGGCAGGCACATCTACCGGAACGCCACCCGGACCCTGCCGCTGATCTTCACCCTGAATGCCTCCGAAGCCATCCTCACCCTTGCAGGCCTGGGCTTCCTGGGCTTCGGCATCGAGCCCTCCTCCGCCGCCGAATGGGGCTTCGACCTCAACAAGGCCCTGGCGGATACGACCTCGGGCATCTGGTGGACGGGCGTGTTCCCCGGCCTCGCCATTGTCTGGACCGTCCTTGGCCTCACGCTGGTGGGGGAGAGCATCAACGACCTCAACGATCCCCGCCTCCGCGGCCGCAAACGCGCCGGCAACAAGGGTGGGCCGGATTCAACCGCGGCGGCCACCACGGCAGCCATTTCAGCAGATGTGAGAAGCTCATGACCGTCAATATCGGATCTGTTTCTGACCGGCACGCAGCCGGCGCCGGGCCGGTGCTGGACATCGACCACCTCAAAGTCACCTTCGCCACTGACGCCGGGGATGTCCATGCCGTCAAGGATGTAAGCCTTGAGGTGAAGGCCGGGGAGGTCCTCGCCATCGTCGGCGAGTCCGGCTCCGGCAAGACCGTGACCGCCAAGACCATTCTGGGACTGCTGCCGGAGACTGCCATCAGTTCCGGCGCCGTGGTGATCAACGGCAGCAACGTCATCAGCGTGGCCCCTTCACGGCTCCGGCAGATCCGGGGACGGGACGTGGCCATGGTCTTCCAGGAGCCGTCCACGGCGTTGAATCCAGTGTTCACTGTCGGCTGGCAGATCGCGGAGGGGATCCTTGCCCACTCGGGCCGGGACAGCGGCAGGCGTGTCACCGCGAAAGAGGCGAAGGCCCGGGCCGTCGAAGCGCTGCGCAAGGTGGGCATCCCGGACCCTGAAACGCGCGTCAACTACTATCCCCACCAGTTTTCCGGCGGGCAGAAGCAGCGCGTGGTCATCGCCGCTGCGCTGGCCCTGAACCCGGGGCTGATCGTGGCCGATGAACCCACCACCGCACTTGACGTCACCGTGCAGGCGGAGATCCTGGAACTCCTGCGGGACCTGAGGGACAAGTACGGGACGTCCATTGTGCTGATCACGCACAACATGGGGGTCGTGGCAGACCTCGCCGACCGCGTCGTGGTGATGTACCGGGGCGACGTCGTTGAGGAGGCCCCGGCCAAGACCCTCTTCGCCGAGCCGCGGCAGGACTACACCCGGAAGCTGCTGGCCGCCGTACCGCACCTCGGCCGGCATTCGGCCTCCGAAGGCCTGACCGAACGGGCGCACCAGGACGGCAGGGTGCTGGTGGAGGCGAAGGGCCTCACCATCGAATACCCCGGCAGGCTGGGCAGCCCCGCCTTCAAGGCCGTGGACGGCGTCAGCTTCACGGTGTCCGAGGGCGAGGTGTTCGGGCTCGTCGGCGAATCGGGCTCCGGCAAGACCACCATCGGCCGGGCCATCGCCGGCCTGAACCGGACCACCGGCGGAAGCCTGAGCGTGCTGGGCTACGAGATGCTGAACTTCAAGGAGCGGAGCTTCAAGCCGCTCCGGAAGGAGATCGGGTTCGTCTTCCAGGACCCGGCGGCGTCCTTCAACCCGCAGCTGACCATCGGCGATTGCGTCGCCGAACCGATGGTCATCCACACCAACCCTTCCCCGGCGCAGGCGCGCAAGCGCGTGGGTGAGCTGCTGGAGTCAGTCCAGCTGCCGGCGTCGTACGCGGACCGTTTCCCGCATGAGCTCAGCGGCGGGCAGCGCCAGCGCGCGTCCCTGGCGCGGGCACTGATCCTGAACCCGAAACTGCTCATCGCCGATGAGCCGACGTCCGCCCTGGACGTTTCGGTGCAGGCGAAAGTGTTGGAGCTCTTCCGGGAAATCCAGCAGGAGTTCGGGTTTGCGGCGCTGTTCATCAGCCACGACCTTGCCGTGGTGGACATGCTCTCGCACTGGGTCGGCGTGCTGTACAAGGGCAGGCTCGTGGAGCAGGGGATCGGCCACCAGGTCATGGGTGCTCCGCAGCATGACTACACGAAGCGCCTGATCGCCTCGCTGCCGGTCCCGGATCCTGCCGAACAGGCCAAACGCCGGGAGGACCACCGCACGCTGCTGGGTATCTAGGCGTTCATGCGGCCGCTGCGTGTCCCCGTCCTCCCCCGCGGGCGGGGACACGTGTTCCGGAGTTCTTTTCGCCGTTCTAGTCGGACACGACCTTGATGTTGAACAGCCTGTCACCCTGCTTCAGGAAGATCCGGAGCCACAGCGGGGGCCACATCTCCATGCCCCGGGCCGCCTCAAGGAGGCCCAGATCCCTGATGTGCTCCGGTTGCCAGCCGAATTCGCGGAGGAGTCCGGCCACCACGTCCTTGGCCCCGGCATCATCACCAGCCAGGAACACGTCGTGGTCCCCGCCCGCCAGCCGGTCCGGAGCCACCATCACATCCGCCCGCATGGTGTTCAGCGCCTTGACCACACGGGCGGTGGGAAACGCCCGCTGGATGGTCTCCGCCAGGCTGTCGGTGTTCGAGACGGAGAGCGACGGCGGGAAGCCGGCCGAATGGTCCAGCGGATTGGCAACATCGATCAGGACCTTGCCGGCGAGGTTCATGGTGCTGGCAGCAGCCAGCACATCCAGCGAAACGCCGCCGGGCGTTGCGTTGATGACCACCTCGCCCTCGGCCGCGGCGTCGAAGAAGGTCGCGGCTTTGGCGCGCGGGCCTGCTTCCGCTGCCCACGCGACCGCGGCCTCGTTCGTGGCGCTCCGGGACCCCATGACAACGTCGTGCCCGCACTCCACGAGCCTGCCCGCCAGGGTCCTGCCCACCGTGCCGGTACCAAGAACTGCGATCTTCATGTGCATCCTCCCTCATCGGTACGTGCGAACACTTACATTCTCTGCCAGCATCCTTAACACGGGCAGAGAGTCTGGCGCTGCCCATAGACTGGAACCATGACCGAGCTAAACCATGATCTGCCTGACACTGACTCCTACGATCCCGCTGCCAGCTCGCTGGCCGGGCATGTGGATCCTGCGGTGATGGCGGAGCTGCTGTCAATCCGGTCTAGCATCGACAACATCGATGCAACGCTTGTCTACCTTTTGGCGGAGCGGTTCAAGGCGACGCAGAAAGTAGGCTTCCTCAAGGCCGCCCACCGTCTTCCGGCAGGGGACCCCGGACGCGAAACGGCCCAGATCGCCCGCCTCCGGCGGCTCGCCGAGGACGCCCAGCTGGACCCCGCGTTCGCGGAGAAGTTCCTGAACTTCATCATCGGCGAGGTAATCCGGCACCACGAGGCGATTGCCGAGGACCACAACGCCGCCGGCGGAACGGCAGACGGAACGGCCAGCCCGTCCGCACCCCTGACCGCCTAAGCCGTGCCGGACGCAGACTTCCAGGTGCCGGCCCAGGTAACGGCCACCGCGCTGGGACCTTGGCCCGGGCAGGATCCGGTGGAAGCCACCCGCATCATCCGCGGTGAGCTCGGCAGCCCGCACCTGCCCTTTCTTGCCGAACTGCCTGACCGCGGCGTCGGCGCCGACGCCATTGGCCGCACGGCCTCACTCCTGGTGGACCTGGCGGTGGATGTCCAGCCGCACGGCTGGCGGATCGTTGACCGGCCCGGGCGGGACCTGGTGCGGGCACGGTCGGCCCTGTCCACCGACATCAACGTCCTGGCGGACATCGCGGGTGAAGAGGACAGCGCCGCCGGCGAACTCAAGATCCAGCTGCGCGGACCCCTGAGCCTGGCTGCGGGCCTGCATCTCCACAACGGCGAGCGCGCCCTGATCGACTACGGTGCGCGCCGCGACATCGCGGCTTCCCTCGCCGCGGGGGTCGGTGCGCACCTGGCCAAGGTGTCCGCTGCCGTTCCCGGCGCCCGGATCGTGGTGCAGCTCGACGAGCCGGACATCGCTCCGGTCCTGGCCGGCACCATTCCCACGTCCAGCGGCTACCGCACCCTGCGCTCCGTTCCGGGGCAGGAAGTGACCGAGCTCTGGCGCGTCGTGATCGACGCCCTCCGGGATGCCGGGGCGGCCGAGGTCGCCGTCGCGGTGCCGGAAATCGAGGCCCCCTTCGAAAGGATTTTGGCCGCCGGCGCGGACGCCATCGCCGTGCCGCTGCTCGCCCTGACCACCCGGCAATGGGAACAGCTTGCAGCGGCAGTCGAAGCCGGCAAGCGGCTCTGGGCAGGAGCCTTGCGGACCGACGGGCCGGGCGGTGTGCCGAAGGCGTCCGGGGTCGTGGAATCTGTCCGGCGTCCGTGGCAGCAGCTGGGACTGCCCCTGGCCGCGCTCGGCACGGTACGGGTCACTCCCTCTGGCGGCCTCGAAAGGCAGTCACCCGCGGCTGCAACGGAGATCCTGACCCGGCTCACCCACGTTGCCGACGGCCTCAACCAGCTGGCGCTGGGCTAGCCGGCCCGTTCAGGTCCGCGGCTCCCAGCGGTCCGGCCGGGCGTACGCCGGCAGGAATCCTGCTGACGAAGTACCCGGCGGATAGGGTTCCAGCCGGTAGTCGAAGTGGCCCGCGTATACCAGGACGAGGCCGAGCTGCGGCTGGATCACCTTCACCTGGATCCTGTGCTTCCCGGTTTTCCCCGCGGCGGGGTCCCACCACTGCTCCGCGTAGGCCTTGGCGTCGAGTGCCGCCGGCAGCGGCAGCCGGAGCGGGCCGAGGAACAGCCGGGAGACTTCGGAGACTCCCCGCAGCCGGCCTTCGGCGGTGACGCCCAGGTTCAGGTCGGTGACCAGCCGGCGGTACCGGCCCACATAGTCCACGAGGCGTGCCTGGCCGCCGGCTGCGCCCGCTTCAGCGCTCGTGGTGTCCTGGAAGATCCTGGTCCTGCCGGGGAAGAAAATTTCCCGCCGCGCGGTCAGGCTGGAACGGCCGAAGGGATCGGGATGTGCATGGTTCTCGATCCGGAACGGCACGCCCTCGCCGTACTCGGGAAAGAAGGCCTGCTCGCCGGCGGTCAGCCGCAGCAGGGGCCGGAGCCACCGCTGCCGGCAGCCCACCACGTCGAAGACGCCCTCGCCGATGCCGAAACTGCCGGAACCCGGCGCCAGTGAAAAGTACGCCTGAAGTTCGGGCTGCAGCCTGTCGAAGGCGGCGCCCAGGGCCTGGCGGTAGATCGGGGCGTCCATCACAGCCGTCCTGCCGCCTTAAGCCGAATGTAGGCGTCGGCCAACGCCGGCGGCAGCTGGTGCGGTTCCGCATCCACCACCTCGACGCCGAACTGGCGCAGCTGGACGCTCACGGCTTCCCGTTCCAGCAGCGCGCGCTCCGCAGCTGCAGCCCGGAACACCTGGGCCGCCGTCGTCCTCTCCCGGAGCATCTCTCCAAGCAGGGGGTCGCGGACCGACGCCACCACCACCACGTGCTGCTGGGCGAGGCGCGCCGCCATCGGAATGAGCCCTTCCTCCGGTGCGCCGCCATCCAGCGTGGTCAGCAGGACCACCAGCGACCGGTGCGCCGACACGGCACGGACCTGGGCGGGCACCTGTGCCCAGTCCAGTTCGATGAGTTCGGCCTGCAGCGGTGCCGCGGCCTGGACCAGCTGCCCCAGCAGGTTGCCGCCCGCCGTCGTGCCTGCCCGGGCGCGCATCCTCCGGTCAAAGGCGAAGAAATCGACGCGGTCTCCGCCGCGCTCGGCGAGGACACCCAGCAGCAGCGCCGCCTCGATCCCGGTGTCCAGCCTGGGTTCGTCGTTCACGCGCGCGGCGGCGGTCCGCGACGTGTCCAGCATGATCACCACGCGGCGGTCCCGCTCCGGCCGCCAGGTGCGGACCACGACGGCGGACCGTCTCGCCGTTGCGCGCCAGTCGATGGAACGCACATCATCGCCCCGGACATAGTCGCGCAGGGAATCGAACTCGGTGCCGGCGCCACGGATCTGCACGGCCGCCTTGCCGTCGAGCTCCCGCAGCCGGCGCAGTTTTGATGGCAGGTGCCGCCGCGAGTTGAAAGGCGGCAGCACCCGCAGCGATCCGGGAGCCTGCACTGTTTTCTGGCGGGCTGCGAGCCGGAGGGGCCCGAAGGACCGGACGGTGATGTGGGGCGCACTGAGGTCACCCCGCCGGACCGGCCTGAGCCGGACGTTCAAACGGCGTCTTTCACCGGCCGGAACCGCCACTTCCTGCACAGGGTTTTCCGCCCCGGCGGATGGCTGCCAGGCATCGCGCACCACGGCCCGTAGCCGGCGCGAGCCGTCGTTGTGCACGGTCAGCACCGCGTCCGACGCGCCCCCAAGGGTGACCTTGGCGGGTGCCGCCCTTTCCACGGAGACCTGCTGCAGCGGGGCTGCCAGCAGCAGGTCCAGCACGACCAGCGCGCCGAGGACCATGAGCACGGCAAGCACGGTCAGCCAGCCGGGAAAGAGGAGCACCGGAGCCAGCCCCGCTGCCGCGAGGAGTACCAAACGCCCGGAGATGGCCATGGGATCAGCGGGGGACCGGCACGGAGGCCAGGATGCTGCCCAGCACGTCGTCCACCTGGACACCGTCCATCAGGGCCTCGGGCCGGAGCGCCACACGGTGCCGCAGGCACGGCTGGGCCAGCGCCTTGACGTCATCCGGGGTGACGAAGTTCCGGCCGGACAGCCAGGCCCAGGCCCGCGAGGTGTTCAGCAGCGCGGTGGCGCCGCGCGGGGAGACGCCGAGCTGGAAGGACGGGGCCGCACGCGTGGCGCGGACGACGTCCACGATGTAGCCCTGCACCTCGGGCGCGACGCCGACTGCGGCCACGGCCTGCCGTGCCCGTTCCAGCTCATCGGCGCCGGCCACCGGGCGGACACCTGCCGCCGCGAGGTCGCGGGGGTCGAAGCCGGCGGCGTGCCTGCGGACCACCTCGATTTCGGCGGCCCGGTCCGGCAGGGGCATGGTCAGTTTGAGGAGGAAACGGTCCAGCTGCGCCTCGGGCAGCGGGTAGGTGCCTTCATACTCAACGGGATTCTGCGTCGCAGCCACGATGAAGGGCACCGGCAGCCGGCGCGATACGCCGTCGACGGACACCTGCCGTTCCTCCATCGCCTCCAGCAGTGAGGCCTGGGTCTTCGGCGGCGTCCTGTTGATTTCGTCGGCCAGGAGGATGTTGGTGAAGACGGGGCCTTCGCGGAAGCTGAATTCGGAATTTGCCGCATCGTAGACGAGGGAACCCGTGACGTCGCCGGGCATCAGGTCAGGGGTGAACTGGACCCGCTTGGTGTCAAGGCTCAGCGCCGCGGACAGGGCACGGACCAGGAGCGTCTTGGCAACGCCCGGCACGCCTTCGAGCAGCACATGTCCGCGCGACAGCAATGCGATCAACATGCCCGTCACGGTGGAATCCTGGCCCACAACTGCCTTGGCTACCTCGTGCCGGACGTCAAGCAGCGCCTGCCGGACAGGATCCGGGGAATGATCTGCGGTCCGCGGGGCGGCCATGGTGCCCACCGGCGCCTCGCCGTAGGTCCCATGGGGGTGGCCGTTTGGCTGCTGGCTCATCTGGCCTGTACCTCTTTCTCTAGTCGGACAAGGTCCTGGGCCCAGCGTACGAGCTCGGCCTCGGTTGCGGGACGGTGCTGCAGAATCCGGAGCATCTCCGGCAATGTGCGGTCCAGGTGGCGGGCAGCCGCGGCGGCCACCTCCACGGAATCGGCAGTGGCCCCCGTCCGGAGGGCGGCGGCAAGCCGGACGAGGGTGCCTGCCCGGAGTGTGTCCGCTGCCCGGGCGACGTCGTGGGCCTCGTGGTACAGGCGGGCCCGGCCCTCTGCAGTTTCGGCTGACTTCACCACCACCGGCAGGGGCTCAAAGACCAGCGGGCCGAGGCGACGCCCGCGCCACAGCATGGCGAACAGGGCCACCACAATGAGCCACGGAGCCACAAATGCCGACCACGCCGGTGCCAGCTCCGCGAGCGTCTTTGGTGCAGGGGTGCCGCCGAGGTCGCCGGGACCCGGCAGGTACCAGATGAGGTTGGCCTGGCTGCCCAGGGTCCGCAGCGTGAGTGCGGCGTTCCCGTGGGCGGCCAGTGACTGGTTGCTAATCACCGCCGTGCTGCCGATGACCACGAGCCTTCCGTTCTCTGCTGAGGCGTACAGTCCGCGGCCGCGGCCGCCGGCGCCGTAGCACACGGTGCCGCCGGTATAGAGGAAACCGCCCTCCGCGCTGATGCTGCCCGCGGCCTGCGCATCGGCGACGCTGCATCCTGGCTCCAGGGTCTGCTCCGAGCCGGGGACCACCCCGGCCTGCCGGATGGTGCTGCCCAGACCGGTCAAGGCAGCCAGCCGCGGCGAAACCACCACCAGCCGGTCCGTCTCGGTGAGCAGCCGGCGCAGCCCGTCCGGGGCGAGGAATCCCCGCTGGTCATAGACCAGCACCGTCGAGCCGGACCCGTCGGTGCCGGCTTTCCGCGCCGCCGCCAGGGTTTCCTGCAACGAGTCCGTCTGATGCACGGCTACGCCCTGTCCTGCGAGGATCCGGGCCGCTGCCATGGCGCCGTGGGGGCCCGGGTTGCGGATGGACAGGTCCTGGCCGTCGGCCCGCTGCATGGATTGCAGTATGAGGACCAGCGCGAGGGCAGCCGCCAAGGCCACGCCGAAGAGCACTCCGGCCCGGTGCCTGCGGATCCAGCCCCTCCTGCGGCGGCGGGCCGCCGCAACCAGCGTCATCTGGGCACCGCCAGTCCGCCGGGCACGGCTTCGGTGTAGGAGGGTGTGAGCTTTTCCAGGGCCGAATCCAGCTCGACCATTGCTGCATGGTCGGCTGCCCCGGCCCTCCCGCTGCCGTAACGGACGGTATCGAACAGGAGGGCAGCGGCGTCGAGTTTTTCACCGGCGGACGGGAAAGCGCGCGTGAGCTGTCCGGCGGCCTCGTCGGCGGTCCGGCCGGGCTGGGGGTCCAGGACGGCCCGGTCTTCCGCGGAACACACCAGGGCACGGAACTGTTCGACGACGGCGGCCGCCCAGTCGCCGCGTTCGGCAGCGGCTCTTGCGCGCGCCCGGTATTCGGATGCCGTGGCGGCTGCTTCAGTATCGAAAATTTCCTGCGGTGCGCGGCGGCGGGCATTCAGGCGGGGCCTGGCCAGGATGATGGCGACTGCCACCAGGATGGCGATGCCCAGGCCGATAAGCGGTGCAGCCGGGGGTCCCCCGGCGAGTGCCTGGCCGTCGGTCACGGACTGCAGCCAGTCAAGAAACTGCTGCCAGAGCGTTTCCAGCCAGCCGGGTTCCGCCTCCCGGTACTCGCGTTTGGAAAGTTCCTCCACCGCCCAGCGGCGCGCCTCTTCCCGGTCAGGCTGCACCGGCGGTTCCAGCGGGCGCTGAAGCAGCACAGCGGCATGCCGCAGGACCGGCAGGCCGAGGGCGCTCATCCCGGCATCGTTGGCGGTCCCGGAGGCGGGGGCCAGCTTGCCGGCCCCTGCTGGTGCGGCCCTTGCGGGTAAGGCCCCTGCGGGTAAGGCCCCTGCGGGTAAGGCCCCTGCGGGTAAGGCCCCCACTGGCGGGGCGCCGGGTTGTAGCGTCCCGGGCCGTAAACCGGCACGCCCCGGCCGGGGATCCCGCCGTCGTCGTTGCCGGTTTCCAGCAACCGCAGGAGCGCGATATCCAGCCCGTCGTTGCGCATCCGCAAATCCATGTAGAGCAGGGCCATGACCGAGGTCTGGAAGGCGAACGCCACGGCGGCCACGGCGGCGGACACGACAGCCATGACAACAACGACCACCACCTGCGGGCCGGCCGCCTGGTCGCCGACACCCTGGGGCCCGGTGACCGCGGTGAGCAGCCCGGCGAGCAGGGTGACGGGGATGAGGACGATCTGGCCAATGATGTTGACGAGGAGCGAGACCACGAGGACGATGCCGAAAACGCGCCACCAGTTTCCGCGGGTGACGGCCCAGGACCGCCGGATGCCGTCCAGCGTCCCGACGTCCTCCACGACGATGACGGCCGGTGCAACCGTCAGCTTTACGGCCACCCAGGCGAGGGCGGCGACAAAGGCCAGAAAGAGAGGGAGCACGATCACCAGCGCCCCGGTGCCCATTGCACTGGCCAGGCCAGCGGTGGCCAGGGCGATGAGGCCAACGGCCAGCAGCACGGCTGCCACGCCGAGACCCGCCAGACGTATCAGCGCCCACGCCCGTCCGCGGGCCAGCAGCCACATCTGCCGGAATCCGGTGCGCCGGTTGAGGATGGACCTGGCAACGGGGACCACCATGGCCCCCTGCATCACCACGGCAAGGAATAGGGACACCACGACGACAAGGAAAACGCCGCCCGCCACGCCTGCGAAGATGGACGTCATCTCCGACCTGCTGAGATTCCTGAGCCAGGACTCCGCTGCTGCACCGGAGGCCGGCGTGACCAGCGGAAAGACGGCGGCAATCACCGCGCCCAGGGCCTGTGCCACCAGGCCGGCCCCGAGCATGGCCTTGGGATTACGCCGGACGGTCTGGAACGCACCGTCCATGATTTCGCCGAACATCAGCGGCCGCAGCGGCACCACCCCGGGCTTCGGCGGTGCGGCGTACACGGGGTAGGGGATTGCAGGGTTCGGACCCGGCTGCGGGCTGCCCCATTGCGGGGGTGCGCCCCAGAACGGCTGCTGGGGCTGCTGCGGCGGAACCCAGGACGGGTAGGGCTGCCCGGCGGGCTGCCCGGCGGGCTGGGCAGTGGGCTGGCCGGCAGGCTGCGACTGCGACGGCGGGTGGTGTTCAGGCGGCCGGTTTCCGGACGGCGGGTGCTGCGGATCCTGCTGTGACAACCTGTTCCTCCCCAATGTGCGCATCGGCCAACGGCCGGGCACCTCCAGACTATAGTTCCGCCGTCGGGCATTCCTAGCTTCCGGACAGGTTGTGGATAAGGAAGCCCGCCCGCTGCTGTTCCGGAGGCCCGGCACGCGCCCCGCCGAAAACTCCATCAATACGACAAAGCAACAGCAATAAGGGAATATGTAACTATGAAGGCACGCATTCTGGTGGTTGATGATGACGAGGCGCTCGCAGAAATGATCGGCATTGTCCTGCGCAACGACGGCTTTGAGCCGGTCTTTTGCGCGGACGGCGGACAGGCTCTGGACGTCTTTCGGTCGTCAAAGCCGGATCTTGTGCTCCTCGACCTCATGCTGCCGGGAACCGACGGCATCGAGGTGTGCCGGCAAATCCGCTCGGAGTCGGACGTTCCGATCGTCATGCTCACGGCCAAGTCGGACACCTCCGATGTGGTCAGGGGACTGGAATCAGGCGCCGACGATTACGTGCCCAAGCCCTTCAAGCCTGCCGAACTCGTGGCCCGTGTCCGGGCCCGCCTGCGCCCCGGCGACCAGAAGGCGCCTGAGACACTCCGCATCGCGGACGTCACCATCGACGTCGCCGGCCACCTGGTCAGCCGCGGCGACGAGCGGATTTCGCTGACCCCTCTGGAGTTCGATCTCCTGGTTGCCCTGGCGCGCAAGCCCTGGCAGGTCTTCACCCGCGAACTGCTCCTGGAGCAGGTCTGGGGTTACCGCCACGCGGCTGACACCCGGCTGGTCAATGTCCATGTCCAGCGACTGCGGTCCAAGATTGAACGTGATCCGGAAGCCCCGGAAGTTGTATTGACGGTTCGTGGTGTCGGCTACAAAGCAGGGTCCTGAACCGCAGGGCCAGAATCCCCCTGAGACGCCCGCGGGTTCAGGTTCCGAACCCCGCGAAAGCGGTCCTGCGGCGGAGCATGCCCGGGACGGTTCGCACAAAACCGGTGCCCGTCCGGGGCCGGAGCACACCGATGCCTTCGGCGCAGGGCTGGCGAGGCTGCCGCTGCAGGCCAGGATCTGGCGGCGCCGGGCGCTAATCGTGGTGCTGCGGGTCGCCCGGCTGGTGCGCACCGGCGTCGACCGTATTTTTCCCGGCATCCGTTACCTGGTGCGTTCACTGCAGCGCCGGTGGCGCCGGTCATTGCAGTTCCGCACGGTCCTGACCACCCTGCTGCTGTCCATCAGTTCGTTTGCGATCGTGGGCGCCTACCTGTCCAACCAGATTGCCAACAACCTGTTCCAGGAACGGCTGACGCAGGCGGAGTCCGAGACCCGCTACAACGTCAAGCAGGTGCAGGACACGTTCGACGGCGCCCAGGTCACCGACCAGTCCAGCGTGATCACCCTCGTCTACGACACCCTTAACGCGGTGGAGGGCAGGGGCTCGGTAATCCAGCGCCGCTACGTCTTTGAGGCGATGCCGGAACAGACCAAGCCGCGCAACCGGTGGGTGGAATCGCGCGCCTCCGACCAGCTGACCATCAGCGTCATCCCGCCCGACCTCCGGAAGGCAGTCCAGGATTCCGGCAAGGAACAGTTCTGGGCATCCACCGAATTCCCGGTGGGGACCGAGGACCGGCCGGGCATCGCGGTCGGCAACAAGGTTACGTTCAACGGCACCGTCTATGAGCTCTACCTGATCTACGACCTCAACACGGCCCAGCAGACCCTGAACGAGATTCAGAATGTGCTGTGGGCCGGCGGCGCCGCACTGGTACTCATGATTGGTGCCATCGCCTGGTACGTCACCCGGAACGTGGTGAGCCCTGTCAGCCATGCCGCCGTGGTATCGGAAAAACTTGCGGCGGGCCAACTGCAGGAACGCATGGTGGTCAAGGGCGAGGACGAGGTGGCCCGGCTCGGGGCCTCGTTCAACCACATGGCGGCGAGCCTTCAGGAGCAGATCACGCAGCTGGCCACCTTGTCGCAGATGCAGCAGCGGTTCGTTTCGGACGTGTCCCACGAGCTCCGCACCCCCCTGACCACCGTCCGGATGGCCGCCGAGGTGCTGTACGACGCACGTGAGGACTTCGACCCCATTAACAAGAGGTCGGCCGAACTCCTCTATAACCAGGTGGAGCGGTTCCAGTCGCTGCTGGCGGACCTGCTGGAGATTTCCAGGTTCGACGCCGGCGTCGCCATGCTCGACGCCGACGCGACGGACATCGTGCAGCTCATCTCGCACGTGATGGAGGGAGCCGCCCCGGTCGCCGAGGAATACGGTTCGAAGATGATACTGAATGCGCCCGGAGGCAGCGTCGTGGTGGAGATGGACTCCCGGCGTATCGACCGGATCCTGCGGAACCTGATCCTCAATGCTCTTGAACACGGCGAAGGCCGGCCCGTCAACATCTCCGTTGCGTCCAATGCCGACGCTGTCGCCGTCACTGTCCGCGACCACGGAATCGGGATGACTCCCGCCGAGGCGGCACGGGTCTTCGACCGCTTCTGGCGTGCCGACCCTGCCCGTGCCCGCACTACCGGCGGCAGCGGCCTTGGCCTGTCCATTGCCACCGAAGACACCAAGCTGCACAACGGATGGCTGCAGGCCTGGGGAAACACCGGAGCCGGCTCCAACTTCCGGCTCACGCTTCCGCTAAAACAGGGCGGCACCATCACCAAGTCGCCGCTGCCCCTCGAACCGGCGGACGTCGGACTGGCCAGCCCGGCCGACCACAGCGTCCTTGTCCTGGGGGAGGGCGCCACGCCTGCGGATTCCGGGCCTGCGTCTTCCGGTCCGGGGGAGTCAGCCGCCAGCGCTATGCCCGCCAATCCTGCACCGGCTAACCCTGCTGACCCTGCCCCGGCCGGTCCTGCCGTGGGCAACGAGGCAGGGCGTGCTGCCGGAACGGAACCGGGCACCGCACCGGGGGCACCCGAACCGGCGCGGACGGGGGAGCGTCCATGAGCCGGGTGCGTCCGGCGGCCCGCGGACTGGCGGCGGGGCTGGTGGCCGTCGTTCTGCTGTTCCTGGCATCGTGCGCCCAGATACCGCGCTCCGGGCCGGTTGGAAAAAGCACAGACGAAAGCGCCGGAAACCCCAACGCGCCGGTGTTTTTTCCGGTGGCTCCGCGCACCGGGTCCAGCCCGGAAGCAGTCATCGAGGACTTCTACCTGGCAGGCAGCGGATACGAGGACGACTACGCCGTGGCCCGGCAGTACCTGACGCAGGCTTCCTCCGTTGCCTGGAAACCGGACCAGCGGACCCTGGTGTTCCGCTCCGAGCGCGTGGTCAAGACCGGCGTCGAGGGCGTCTATAACTACGAACTTGACGTCGCCTACTCAGTGGATTCCGACGGCGTCGCCACCCAGATGCCGGAAGGCACCAAGGAAAACATCCCTGTTACCCTCGTGCAGGTTGACGGTGAGTGGCGCATCTCCAAGATCCCCGACGGTACCGCCATTCCCGAAGAGACGTTCAAGGTCATTTACGGCGCCTACCCCATCTACTTCTACGATCCCAGCTTCACCTACGCCGTTCCCGATGTCCGCTGGTTCATCAAAAAGAAAACAGTGAAGGCCATGACCAGCGCCCTCCTCGGCGGGCCAGCCCCGTATCTGAAGGGCGCCGTCGTCAGCGCGTTTCCGTCGGGGATGAAGCTCGCCAGGGAGTCGGTGCCCGTCGTCTCGGGCGCTGCACAGGTGGACCTGTCCGCCAAGGAGCTGACCGAGGCCTCGACCGAGGACCGGCTCCGGATGCAGACGCAGCTGGCCCTCACGTTCCGCAGCCAGCCGGACGTCATCAACGTTGAACTCCGGGCCAACCAGGACCTCGTGCGCGTGGAGGACAACGGTTCGGTCCTTCCGCCAGTGCAGAACAGAAACGCCCCCGCACGCCAGATCGCCATCAGCAACGGCGAGCTGGTCCGGTACGAGAACAACCGCGTGTCGCCGTTGCCCGACATGCAGCCCGTGGCGGCCCTGAAACCGCGTTCGCCGGCCGAATCGCCCGTCTCACAGACGGTGGCGTTCCTGAACGGCAGCCGCAGCACTCTCTACTCGATGGTGCCCGGCCAGCCCGCGCGCGCGCTGACCACGCGCAGCACGCTGACGCACCCGTCGTTCAGCCTGCACGACTGGGTGTGGACCGCCGGACCCGGTGCCCAGGGCGTCACCGAGATCACTGCGTTCCGTCCCACCGGAGTAGCCCAGGGCGCACCGGTTCCGGACATCACGTTGACCCCCTCCTGGCTGGCAGGCCGCAAGGTCAAGGATTTCCGGGTGTCGCGTGAGGGTGTCCGGGCGCTGGTTATCTCGGAGCAGAACGGCGAGACGCGGGTGCAGGTCACGGGGATCATCCGCAGTGCGGACGGCACGCCGAAGGAACTGACAGCGCCCATCACGCTGCAGTCCAGCGGGAACCCGGACCAGGGCGTGTGGGTCAACGACACCACCGTGGTGGTGATGAAGGGCGCTGCCACGTCCAACGTGACCCCCGAACTTCTCTCCCTCACCTCCCCGCAGCCGCAGAAGCTCGCCCCCTGGCCGGGGCTCGTTGCACTCAGTGCGGGCAACGGGCCGGAGGAGATCTATGCCCAGTCCAAGGACGGCATCTTCCAGCGGCTCGGCAACGGGTGGTCGGCGCAGCTTCGAGGGCCCACAGACCCGTCCTTCCCCGGCTGACCGTCCTCCGGATACCGGTCCGGCTTACCGTTCGGGGCCTTCCTGCCCTGATGTTTTCCACATGGCGGCAGTACATCCTTTTGCGCGGTGACGCCGTCGCCGCAACCTAGACCCGTGGTGAGTCATAGGGCAGGCCGTGGGGTGCGGGCATCAGCGGATCCCGATCTGGTGGCCCAGCCGCTGTGGCACGCCCGCCACCGCGGGGAGCACCGGCGCCGGTTCCTGCAGGCGTGGGACATGCTGGCGGGAGCTGCGGCAGATGCCGTTGCCCTGGCGCTGCCGGTCGAATGCGTCTGCTGCGGCAAGGAGGACCTGGCGCTGTGTTTCGGCTGCGAGCGCAGGCTCCGGATGCTGACCCGCCATCCTTTCCGGGCGGAGAGCAGTGCACCTGCGCTCATGGACACTGACGGCTCGGTCATCCTTCCGGTAGTGGCGGCAGGCATCTACCGTGAGGAGCTCTCGCAGTCGATCCTGGCCTTCAAACGCCACGGGCAGGGGCAGCTGCGGAGGGTGTTGTCAAAGATACTAATGGAGGCGCTCGCGGCAGCCTGTGGGGGAACGGAAGGGATGGTCCTGGTCCCGGTCCCCACCAGCGGCAGTGCCTACCGGAAGCGCGGGTTCAGCCCCGTTCATTTGCTGCTGCCGCGCACAGGCCGGAGCGGCAGCGGCTGCCACGCAGAATGCGTGGATGCGCTGCGCAAGGTCACAAACCCCGGAACCGGAGCTGGCCTCGCCGGAGGGCAGAAGGGGCTTGGCAGGGGAGACCGGTCACGCAGGGTCCGTGGCTCCATGCGCACTGCACGGGGTGCGCGTGGCCGCTCCCTCCGGGGCCGGCAGTGCATTATTGTCGACGACGTCCTGACCACCGGCGCCACTCTGGCGGAAGCTGCGCGGGCCGTCCACGATGCCGGCGGAATTGTGCTGGGTGCCGTGGTCCTCGCCGCCACCCGGCCGCCGGATGCGGTGTCCGCTTCCGGTCCGCTGCGGGCTCCTGGGGGCGGGCTGGGGATTAGCTGAGACATAGAAAAAAATAAACTGCGAAAGGATGAATAACTGGTTGCTATGAACTAACGTCGGATATGGGTACCAAGATCAGTTGTACCTTTCGATAGCGGCTCGGAAAGGGGCTCGACTGTCAATCAGATCGTCCCCCGGATGTGCCGCCGTCGTGTCACCGAAGTCATTTGGAGGGCACCATGGAGTTCATGATCAGCGGACGGAATCTGACGGTCTCGGACCGCTTCCGCGAATACGCCGGCGAGAAGATCTCAAAGATCGAATCGCTTGGGGACAAGGTCCAGAGGGTCGACGCGAAGGTTTCCAAGGAAACAAATGCGCGGCAGACCGGTGACCAGCTCACGGTTGAAGTGACAGTCCTGGGCCGCGGCCCCGTGATCCGTGCCGAAGCAAGCGCCGCAGATAAGTTCGCCGCGTTCGACCTCGCCTACAACAAGCTCCTGGAACGGCTGCGCAGGGCCAAGGACCGCAAGAAGGTCCACCACGGGCGGCACACGCCCAAAGCCGTACGCGAGGCAACTGCAACGCTGGAGCCCGCGAGCTCCAATCAGCCGATCTACGTCGAAGCGAGCAACCACGCCCAGGCCGCTCCGGAACCGGCCGAGAAATCGCCGTACGACGTCGACAACGACATCCCCGCCGGTGATTCGCCGGTGTTGATCCGGCGCAAAGTATTTCCGGCCGCGTCATTAACCCTTGACGACGCCGTAGACAACATGGAACTTATCGGCCACGACTTCTACCTTTTCGTGGACAAGGCCACGAACGCGCCATCGGTTGTGTACCGCCGCCGCGGGTGGACATACGGGGTTATCACCCTGGACCACTATTGCGAACCCGGCGAGAACACGCATGAGGAGAAAATCCTCGCGTACCGCTCGGATGATGCGGCCGCAACTGCATAGGATGGAGCCCAGGCAACGAAAGGGCTGACATGGGTGCATCGCTGAGCCTCTCGCAGGCGCGGCGGATCGCACTGGCAGCCCAAGGACTGGACAAAGGACGGCCCGCCGGCCCCGTGACGTCACGGGCGGTGGGCCGGACTTTTGCCCGGATTCAGCTCGTGCAGATCGATTCCGTGAACGTCCTGGCCCGGAGCCACTTCCTGCCGTTCTTTTCCCGGCTTGGCGACTATGACCGCTCCATCCTTCGGCAAATGGCGGGCAGGCACCCACGGCGCATGGTGGAGTACTGGGCCCACGAGGCCAGCTACATCCGCCCCGAGCATTTCCTGGACCTGGTGGTGTGGCAGAACCGCAGGTGGGTTGGCGCAGCAGGAATGGACGCGGACCTCCGCTCCGGCGTAACCGGTCGGGTCCTCGAGGCGCTCGCCGACGGAAAACCCCTCACGGCCGCCCAGCTCACGGCGAGGCTGGGGCACGTCGAGGACCGCAAGCACGTCAACTGGGGCTGGAACTGGAATGCGGTCAAACGTGTCCTGGAGCACCTGTTCGAGGAGGGGGTCGTCTCCTCGGCGTCAAGGACGGACCAGTTTGAACGGCAGTATGCTCTGACCCGCCAGGTCTTGCCTGGCCATGACCTCGAAGCGGTGCCGGATCCGTCGGCGGCCATGGATCGGCTCATCGATGCCGCCGCGCAGGCCCACGGCATCGGCAGTGTCCGCTGTTTTGCCGATTACTTCAGGACCCCCATAAAGGCGGCAACGGCCTCGGTCCAGCGGCTCGTGGAAGCGGGGCGGCTGGAACCGGTGACAGTTGCCGGCTGGGACCGGAAGGTGTACCGCCACGCCATGGCACGGCTTCCGCGCCAGGCTGTCGGCCGCGCATTGCTCAGCCCGTTCGATTCGCTGGTGTTTGAACGGCGCAGGCTCGAAGAGCTCTTCGGATTCCATTACCGGATCGAGATCTACACCCCTGAGGCCAAACGCCGCTTTGGCTACTACGTGCTTCCGTTCCTGCTCCGCGAGCGCATTGTGGCGAGAGTGGATCTTAAGGCCGACCGGGCGGCGGGCCTGCTGCTTGCCAAGGCGTGCTTCGGTGAGCCGGACGCACCGGCGGACACCGCCGTCGAACTCGCTGCCGAGCTGCAGCTGATGGCGGCCTGGCTGGGGATGGAGGGCGTCGCTGTCTCGCCAGTGGGCGACCTCGCTCCCGAGGTCGCGGCGGCCGTTACCGGCTATCCGCTGTGAGGGAAACAGGGCAACGTGCAATGCGTCTCTCCCGTAGACTAAATCACGCCAGAATTCGGCAGCATGAGACTGGGAGCAACTTCACGTGGCATCACTAATCGAAAAAATTCTCCGCACAGGTGACAAAAAGCTCCTGCGGCAACTGCGGAACTATGCTGATTCCATTAACGCCCTTGAAGACTCGTTTCAAACTTTTACGGATGCGGAACTCCGTGAAGAAACCGACCGGCTCCGGGCGCGCCACCGAGACGGCGAGAAGCTTGACGACCTCCTGCCGGAAGCCTTCGCCGCCGTGCGTGAGGCATCTTCCCGGACGCTCGGCATGCGGCACTTCGATGTCCAGCTCATGGGTGGCGCTGCCCTGCACCTGGGCAACATCGCAGAAATGAAGACCGGTGAAGGCAAGACGCTGGTGGCCACTGCTCCGGCCTACCTCAATGCGCTTACCGGGAACGGCGTGCACGTTGTCACCGTGAACGATTATCTGGCGGAATACCAGTCTGAACTTATGGGCCGGGTCTACCGCTTCCTGGGACTCACCAGCGGCTGCATCCTCGCCAACCAGGACCCGGCGGTCCGCCGCGAGCAGTACGCTGCCGACATCACCTACGGCACCAACAACGAATTCGGTTTTGACTATCTCCGCGACAACATGGCCTGGGACAAGTCCGAACTGGTCCAGCGCGGGCACCACTTCGCAATCGTCGATGAAGTCGACTCCATCCTCATCGACGAAGCCCGCACGCCGCTGATCATCTCCGGCCCGGCCCAGGGCGACACCAACCGCTGGTACAGCGAGTTCGCCAAGGTGGTCCTGCGCCTGCAGCCGGAGAAGGACTACGAAGTTGACGAGAAGAAGCGCACTGTCGGCGTGCTCGAAAGCGGGATCGAAAAGGTTGAGGACTACCTGGGCATCCAGAACCTCTACGAATCCGCCAACACGCCCCTGATCGGCTTCCTCAACAACGCCATCAAGGCCAAGGAGCTGTTCAAGCGGGACAAGGACTACGTCATCCTCGACGGCGAAGTCCTCATCGTTGACGAGCACACCGGCCGTATCCTGGCCGGCCGCCGCTACAACGAGGGCATGCACCAGGCCATCGAAGCCAAAGAAGGCGTCGAGATCAAGGCCGAGAACCAGACTCTCGCCACCGTGACGCTGCAGAACTACTTCCGCATGTACGACAAGCTCTCCGGCATGACCGGCACGGCCGAAACCGAAGCCGCCGAATTCATGAGCACGTACAAGCTCGGGGTTGTGGCCATTCCCACCAACCGCGACATGCAGCGGACCGATCAGCCTGACCTCGTGTACAAGAACGAAGTGGTGAAGTTCGAGGCCGTGGTCCGGGACATCGCCGAACGGCACGAGGCCGGCCAGCCGGTCCTGGTGGGCACCACCAGTGTCGAAAAGAGTGAGTACCTCTCGCGCCTGCTGGCGAAGGAGGGCATCCGGCACGAAGTCCTCAACGCCAAGAACCATGCCCGGGAAGCGGCCATCGTTGCCCAGGCCGGGCGCAAGGGAGCTGTCACGGTAGCCACCAACATGGCCGGCCGCGGCACGGACATCATGCTGGGCGGCAACGCGGAGTTCACCGCCATCGCCGAGCTGGCACAGCGCGGGCTTGATCCGGAAGAAAACTCGGACGAGTACGAGGCAGCCTGGCCCGGGGCACTGGAAGCCGCGAAAAAGGCCGTCAAGGATGAGCACGAGGAAGTCCTGGGGCTGGGCGGGCTGTACGTGCTGGGAACCGAGCGCCACGAATCCCGCCGCATCGACAACCAGCTCCGCGGCCGCTCCGGCCGCCAGGGCGACCCCGGCGAGTCACGCTTCTACCTCTCCCTCACCGACGACCTGATGCGCCTGTTCAACTCGGGGGCAGCGGAGCGGCTGATGAACAGCTCCGTCCCCGACGACGTGGCGCTGGAATCCAAGCTTGTGTCGCGTGCCATCGCCTCGGCCCAGGGGCAGGTCGAAGGCCGGAACGCCGAACAGCGCAAGAACGTCCTGAAGTACGACGACGTCCTCAACCGCCAGCGCGAAGCCATCTACGGCGACCGCCGTCGGATCCTGGAAGGCGATGACCTCCACGAAAAGGTCCAGTTCTTCCTGGAAGACACCATCAACGCACTGATCAACGAAGCAACGGCCGAGGGCAACGGCGACGACTGGGACTTCGACCAGCTCTGGACCAACCTCAAGACGCTCTACCCCGTCACGGTGACACCGCACGATGTCATCGACGAAGCGGGCGGCAAGTCGCGCATCACGGTGGAGTTTCTGAAGGAAGAAATCATGTCTGATGCCAAGCTGGTGTATCAGGCACGCGAGGAAGCCATCGGCTCCGAGAGCATGCGCGAGCTCGAACGGCGTGTTGTCCTTTCCGTCATCGGACGGAAGTGGCAGGAACACCTCTACGAGATGGACTACCTGAAGGAAGGCATCGGCCTGCGCGCCATGGCCCAGCGTGATCCGCTGGTGGAGTACCAGCGCGAAGGCTTCACGATGTTCCAGTCAATGATGGAAGCCATCCGGGAAGAGAGCGTCGGCTTCCTCTTCAACCTCGAAGTGGAAGTCACCCCGGCGGAGGACGTTGTGGTTGCCGATGCTGCCGGCGGACACACCGAACACCACGAGCCCCAGATCCGCGCCGCCGGTCTCGAAACTCCGGAAAAGCCCGCCCAGCTTCAGTACACCGCGCCCCGCGAGGACGGCGGAGCCGAGACCCGGATCGAAGGCCGGGCTGCGGGCCGCTCGGGCAACCCGGCCAAGGCCGCTTCCCAGGACCGGCGCGACGCGAAGAAGAAAAAGCGCTAGCCGGCGGACATGACAGGCCAGCGGATATGACAGGGAGGGACCGGAGTCATTGCTCCGGTCCCTTCCTGTTTCATCAGGCCGGATCATCACCCGATCTCCAGGGCCGTCACGCGCCAGATGTTCTTGCTGCGTTCCATGCGGACGGCCACGGCACGAACGCGGAGCTCGTCAACCACCACGGCACTTGTCTCATAAATGTCCGGCGTCACCTGACACGCATGAACCGAGCGCACCGACGCATTGCGGTGGAGCAGCCCCATTTCCCGGGGAGCGCGGCTGGCCAGACGCCGGGTGAGGGCCGCCCGGTGCTGGAGCACGGTGAGGCAGCGCTGGTCCAGCCGCCGGGCCAGCTGGTGGATCGGCCTCGTACCGGCCAGGACCTCGATGGCGGCCTGGACGGTGGCCTTGGTGATGGCGCATATTTCGCGCACCTCGTCGCCGGGGACGGAGGAGGGCGCCCGGACGGAGGCCGGGGCGGCCTCTGCCGTGCGGGCCGGGACGGGTTCAAGTACAGGGCTTCCTGCACGCCGAATTGGAGTTACAGCGGTCATGATCGGTCCTTTTTGGTGGGCTGGCTTGGGTAGGCCGCACGAAGGCGGCCTGGGGTAACGGCGCGAAATGCCGACGGCGCCGTGCAGGGATGCGGCGAAGACCCAGGAGATCGGCGAGGGCTCAGGACGGCGGCACCGGTTCACGAGGCGGTGGCGGGCTGAGGAGCTGGCCCGGCCTGAGAACATCGGGGTCGGGGCCGATGACCTCCCTGTTCGCCTGGTACCAGAGCGGCCAGCGGGCGGCAATTTCCACTTCCGACGCACCGGGCCCGAGTTCGCGGGCGGCGATGGCCCATAACGACTCCCCGGGCCGGACAGCGACCTCGCGGTGGGCACCTGCCGGCCCGGCCGTTGCCCATGCCGATGCCCGGGCCGGCAGCGGGACGACGAGGCCCGGTTCCACCACGGGAACGCGTGGCTTCCACTGGGGCTCGACGCGGCTTCCGTCTGCGACGGGTGTTTCTGCCGTGCCGGAGCCGGCGGTATGAGTGGCAGGCAGGGCCGGGCGCGGATCTGTCAGAGGTGCCCACGCTGCAGAGACCGATGATCCGTTCCCGGAAGAAGGGCCGCCGGCCGGCAATGCATCTGCGTGGGCGAGCGGTGCGGCGAGGAGCTGAATGCCCACCGCTGCCATCGCCAGCCTGCGCATGAATACGGGGCTGAGCCGTCCCGTTGCCCTGGCGGCAGCGTGGTGCCCGGTGCGTTCCAGGAGTGCTGTTGCGAAGGCCGTTGCCAGGGAAAGCAGCCACCAGGCGATGATTGCCAGCCCCGCGGTGAGGGCCAGCAGGCCCAGGAGGTCATCGAAGACCAAGGACTGCCGGCGCGCAGCGGAGAGCCGCCAGCGTTCCGCCATCCCGGCTCCCGTGACAGTGAGAAGCGCTCCGAGCCCCAGTATGACAACCGCCAGTGCGGCTTCAGCCCGCACCGGTCGATGTACCAGTTCCGCCATGACCTGTTCCCCCAAACCAGATTATTTGATGCAGTTTGATTTACTTTGATGCAAAGTGAATTGAGTAGAGTCAGTTTGCGCCACATGGCTCGGCCTTGTCTATGGCGGCGGGAAGATTGTGGATGAATTGACCGGCTCCCTGGCCGCGCCTACGCTGGCGCCATGCGGTGGAAAGCACTTTTCCAGGATCTTGAGGTGCAACTGGCTGAAGCCGGCGTCCTGGACCTGGAGTCCGAAATCGCCGAGCGTTCCCGGGCCGACCTGGCTGCCATTGCACTCGATGAACGGCTGCGCGGTTCGCTCGGCTGCCATGTTGGAATCCATCTGGGTTCCGGGCGGGTTTTTGCCGGGACGCTCACCCATGCCGGATCTGAAAGCCTGGTCATTGAGGAGGCGCTGCACCAGGTTCTGGTCCCGTATGCCGCCGTGGGCCACTACAGCGGTCTGGGACGCTTCGCTGTCAGCGAGGTTTCCCCCGTGCGCCGCAAGCTGGGCCTCGCCAGCGCGCTGCGGGGGCTGGCGCGGGACCGGGCCGAACTCACGGTCCTGGTGGCAGGCCGGTCTCGGGACTTGCAGCTCCAGGGTGTAATCGACAGGGTGGGCCGGGACTTTTTTGACCTGGCGCTGACGTTGCCCGGCGAAGCGCGCAGGGCGGGCCGGGTAGCCGACGTGGCCACGGTTCCGTTTCACGCGCTGGATGCGCTGCGCTCGAGGCGGGGCGGCGAGCTCTGAGGGCAAACCGCCTGATTTAGGCCGGGCGGTTCAGAGAGACTTGGACTTGGCCTCTTGGATCATGCGGCTTGCCTCCGCATAGCGCTCTTCGATGTACTGCTCAAGCATCTTTTCCTCGATGCGCCACTGGCCCCGTCCACCTACCTGGATGGCCTTCAGTTCGCCGCTGCGGACGAGGGCATAAGCTGCCGGCGCATTGATCTGAAGCTGTTCGGCTACATCTGCAAGCGTGAGGAATCGGGGCATAGTCCAATTGTGCCACCGTTGGGCGGCCATGATGCTGTTATCCACAGTTTGATGTTGTTTGTCCCAAGACCTTTCCGAAGCAGCAGGCATGCCGTAACAATGATCATGACCGGCGCGATCCAGGCGCCGACGCGTCGAGGGGGAGCAGAACGCATGAGTGCAGGCACGGCGGCCAGCGGGGCCCGGCTGAAGAAACCTTCCTGGAAGGATCCGAGGCTGCTGGTGGGTGTGCTCCTTGTCCTCGCTTCCGTCGTCGGAGTCGTTGCACTCGTCGGAAGTGCGGACCGGACCACAGAGGTATTTGCCGCCCGTGAGGCAATCGCCGTCGGTCAGAGGCTGACTCCTGAAAACATCAGCCGGGTCCGGGTGCGCCTCGGCGACGTCGAACCGCACTACGTCACAGCGGAAGCGGGCCTTCCCGAAGGCCAGGTCGCCGTTCAGCGGATTGCCAAGGACCAGTTGGTCCCCCGCGGAAGCCTCGGCAGCGTCGACGCCCTGGACCGAAAGCCGGTGGCGGTTACCGTTCAGGAGCCCCTGCCAGGGCAGGCGGTGGCTGGCACCCGGGTGGACGTCTGGGTCTCCATGCCGGACGCCCGGAACGGATTTGCCGAACCGAAGCTGCTGCTTCCGGGGGCGGAAATCGCCGAGGTTTCGCAGGGATCCACTGCTCTCGGGGCTGCGAAGTCGACGGTTCTGATGGTTCTGGTGGGCGACGCGCAGATGGCCTCCCTGCTCGGTGCGCAGGCCAATGAGGCCAAGATCTCCGTGGTCTGGAATCCCGGCGGGACTGCCAAATGAGCATCCCTGTTGTCACTGTCGGCGAGTCCCCGGAGGATCTGGTCGGCGGACTGGAACGGCTCCACGGCCCCGTCACAGTGGTCCGGCGTTGCGGGGAGCTGGCGGAACTGCTGGCTGCCTGCCAGAGCGGACTGGCGCGGGCTGCCGTTGTCGCCGAGGGAAGTCCGGAGCTGACAGCCTCGCTGGTGGACCGGCTCGCTGCCGTGGGCGTGGTCGTCGTTGCCCTCACCGACAGCCCTGAGGAGCGGCTGCGGCTTCGCGGCATCGGAGTCACGGCAGCGCCGCTGACGGTTGAATCCAAAGCCCTCGCCGAGAGCATCACCGAGGCCGTCAGCAGGCACGCCGGCCCGGGGCAGGGCCCCGGCGCCGGCCCGGGCTTTTCCAGAGGTTTCGCAGATGCGGGCGCTGAACTGCATCCGGAGGTTGTCGACGCCGAACCGGAGCCGCTGCCCGTAGGAACCGGCAAAATCCTGGCCGTGTGGGGGCCTGCAGGGGCGCCGGGCCGCACTTTGGTTGCCGTCAACATCGCGGGGGAGCTGGCTGCGGAGGGAAAATCTGTCCTGCTGGTCGATGCCGACAGCTATGGGGCCAGCGTCGCGGGTGTCCTTGGACTCCTCGATGAAGCAGCGGGGCTGGCGCAGGCGTGCCGGCTGGCCGACCAGGGCCTCCTGGATCGCGAAGGGCTGCTCCGCGTGGCGGTCCCCGTCGCGGCCACGGCAGGGACCTTCCGGGTTCTGACGGGGATAACCAGGGCCGACCGTTGGACCGAGCTGCGTGCCGCCGCATTGACGCTGGTTTTGGAGCGGGCACGGGAAGTGGCCGACGTTATCGTGGTGGATGCCGGCTTCTGCCTTGAGGCCGACGAAGAGCTGAGTTTCGACACCATGGCGCCGCGGCGCAACGCGGCAACGCTGAGGAGCCTTGAGATGGCCGATTCGGTAATCGCGGTCGGCTCTGCGGACCCGATCGGTGTTCCCCGCCTGATCAGGGCACTGGCGGAACTCGAAGGTGCGGTGCCGGGAGTCAGTCCCGAGGTAGTGCTCAACAAGGTGCGTGCCTCGGCTGTGGGCCGCTCCCCGGAGCGTCAGCTCCGCGAGGCATGGGAGCGGTTCGCCCCGCCGGCGGGCATCAAGGCCTTCCTGCCGTGGGAGCCTGACGCTGCGGATGCCGCGCTGCTGTCCGGGTCTTTGCTGCTCGAATCCGCCTCGGAATCGCGTCTGCGGACCGCGATCGCCAGTTTGGTTTGTGCACCTGCCCAGGAAAAACATCGATCCTCTGTATTCCCATCCACAGCAAGGCGCAGACGGACGGACTAGGCTCACGGTGAGGGCTGCAAGGAAGCAGCCGCAAACTGTCTGATGGAGGCGTGTGTCGATGTCGTCTGGGTCCAGCGTGGAGGATCAGTCCCGTTCAATCGAAGCCGAGGAAGGCTTCTTTGCGGACTACTACGAGCATCTGGCGGAGGAGGACGCGCGGGTTTACCCGCACGAACTGCTGACAGCCAGGGCCGAAACGCACCGGGCAGTCGGTTTTGAACGCAAGCCGGGCACCGCGAACATCTCCATCGTCCCCGAGGGTGACCGGAGTGTCGTATACATCGTCACCGACGACATGCCATTCCTGGTGGACTCGGTTAACGCGGAGCTGGTCCGGCAGAATTCGGCCATCCACCTCGTGCTGCACCCCATGTTCGTGGTTGCGCGCAACCGTGAAACCAACGAACTGGTCAAAGTTGACAGGGTTCCGTCCAGCATCGGCATCTCCAGCGGCGATACCGCGGCGCTGCCGGCACTGTCCGGGCTCATTGCCCAGGGCGACAACGCCTCCCACATGGAGTCCTGGATTGCGGTCGAGATCGGCCGCGCCAGCGACGAGGCAGCGGACAGGCTCCAGGAGGGGCTGGAACGGGTCCTCGGAGACGTCCGTGCCGCCGTCGAGGACTGGCCGAAGATGCGCAACAAAGCGCTGCAGATCGCGCAGGACCTGGACAAGGTGGCGCATCCGACGCAGATCGCTGAGCTGCGGCAGGCGCAGGATTTGCTGCGCTGGCTGGACGAAGGCAACTTCACCTTCCTTGGCTACCGGGAATACGACCTGGTCAACGAGGAAGGCGAGGACGTCCTGGAGCTGCGCGAGGACAGCGGACTGGGCCTGCTGCGGGCCCACCATGACACCCGCCAGGTGCAGCACCTCACCGACGCAGGCAGGCGTAAGGCCCGTGAAAAGCGTGCCCTGGTCATCACCAAGGCCAACTCGCGGTCCACCGTGCACCGTCCCGCCTACCTGGACTACATCGGGGTCAAAAGCTTCGACGCCGCGGGCAACGTCAACGGCGAGCAGCGCTTCATCGGGCTTTTTGCCACCAGCGCCTACACCGACTCCGTGCGCAACATCCCGGTCGTCCGGGAAAAGGTCGAGGCCGTTCTCCGCGGCGCCGGATTCCCGCCGGACTCGCATTCCGGGAAGGACCTGCTGGGCATCCTCGAGACGTACCCCCGGGATGAGCTCTTCCAGATTGAAATCCCCGACCTCGCCGCCACCGCAACCGGCATCCAGCGGCTGCAGGAACGGCGCCGGACCCGGCTTTTCCTCCGTCCGGACATCTACGGACGGTTCATGTCCGCCGTGGTGTACCTTCCGCGCGACCGGTACACCACCAATGTCCGGCTGAGGATCGAGCAGGAACTCCGCGAGACCTTCCACGCCGAGTCCATCGACTATGAGGCGCGCATGACGGAATCGGCCCTCGCCCGGCTCTTCTTCCGGATCCGTCTGCCCAAGGGCGCGGACGTCAGCCACATCAACACCGACGCGCTGGAAAAGCGGCTGGTCCGGGCCGCCCGCTCATGGAGCGAAGGAATCGCCGAGGTGCTCCGCGAGCGGAGCGCCGACGACGGAGCCAATGAACTCGCGGCCATCTGGGCCGAGGCTTTCCCCGCCAGTTACAGGGTCGACTACGAAATCGAAGACGCCCTCGAGGACATCGCCCGGTTTGAACAGTACGGGGCCGAGGCCGAGCGCGTCGCTGGCGCCCGTCAGGAGCGGCCGGGAGTCCACGTGTACCTTCCCGAGGGTGCCGGCGCCACGCTTGAGGAGGACGCCCGGGTCAAGCTGTACATGCTGGAACCGAAGAGCCTGAGCCAGATCCTTCCGTACTTCCACAACCTCGGTTTGGAGGTGCTGGACGAGCGGCCGTTCGAGATCGAAACAGCCGACCGGCGGGACTTCTTCCTGTACGACCTGGGGCTGAAATACCCGACCGGCGTGGACCCGGTGTCCACGGGCCGCCTGCTGGCGGATTCCTTCGGCGCCGCCGTTTCCGGTGCCGTGGAGTCCGACAGCTTTGACCGGCTGGTACTCCGTGAGGGCATGACGTGGCGGCAGGTCATCGTGCTGCGGGCCTATGCGAAGTACATGCGCCAGATGGGGAACACCAACTCCTTCGAGTTTATGGCCGACACGCTGCTGGCCAATCCGGAGGTCACCCTCGGACTGGTGGAACTGTTCGAGGCGCGCTTCGATCCCGGCGTGCCCGCGGATGAGCGGGCCAACAAGCAGGCGGCCGTCCGTGCCCGGCTGGCGGCGTCGATTGAAAACGTTGCTACCCTCGATGCCGACCGGGTGGTCCGGACGTTCACGAACCTGATCGAGTCGACGCTGCGGACCAACTACTACCAGGACAAACCGCACCTGAGCTTTAAGCTGAACCCGTCAGCGATTGAGGGGCTGCCTTTCCCGCGGCCCATGTTCGAAATCTGGGTTTACTCGCCCCGGGTCGAGGGTGTTCACCTGCGCTTCGGCAAGGTGGCCCGCGGTGGCCTGCGCTGGTCGGACCGGCGCGAAGACTTCCGCACGGAAATCCTGGGCCTGGTCAAGGCACAGACGGTCAAGAACGCCGTCATCGTTCCCACCGGCGCGAAAGGCGGGTTCTTTGCCAAGCGCCTGCCGGACCCTGCCAAGGACAGGTCGGCCTGGATGGCGGAGGGCGTGGAGAGCTACAAGACGTTCATCCGCGGACTGCTGGACGTGACGGACAACCTCGTGACGGAAGCGGACGGCGAACGGCTGGTCCCGCCGTCGGACGTTGTGCGCCACGACGGCGATGATTCCTACCTCGTGGTGGCCGCAGACAAGGGCACGGCTTCCTTCTCTGACATAGCGAACGGCCTGGCCAAGGAGTACGGGTTCTGGTTGGGCGACGCCTTCGCCTCCGGCGGTTCGGTGGGATACGACCACAAGGCCATGGGCATTACTGCACGCGGTGCCTGGGAGTCCGTGAAGCGGCACTTCAGCGAGCTGGACCTTGACACCCAGTCCGAGCCCTTCACCGTGGTCGGCGTCGGCGACATGTCAGGCGACGTCTTCGGGAACGGAATGCTCCTGTCCAAGCACATCAGGCTGCTCGCGGCGTTCGACCACCGGCACATTTTCCTCGACCCGAACCCGGACGAGGCCAGTTCCTTCGCGGAGCGGCAGCGGCTGTTCGAGCTGCCCCGCTCGTCGTGGGACGACTACGACAAGAGCCTGATCAGCGAAGGCGGCGGGGTCTACCCGAGGCAGGCGAAATCCATCCCCGTCTCGCCGCAGGTCCGGTCCGCGCTGGGCCTGCCGGAGGACACGACCCAGCTGAGCCCGCCCGAACTCCTGCGCGCGATCCTGCTCGCTCCCGCAGATCTGCTGTACAACGGCGGCATCGGAACCTACGTCAAGGCCAGTTCCGAGACCCACGCCATGGTGGGCGACAAGTCCAACGATGCCATCCGGGTGGACGGCCGCGACCTGCGGGTCAAGGTTGTGGGCGAGGGCGGAAACCTCGGAATGACGCAGCGGGGCCGTATTGAAGCGGCGCTGCAGGGCGTCATCCTGAACACCGACGCCATCGACAACTCCGCCGGCGTCGACTGCTCCGACCATGAGGTCAACATCAAGATCTTCGTGGACCGGATGGTGGCTGCGGGCAAGCTGGACGCCGCCGAGCGATCAGACTTCCTTGCCTCGATGACCGACGAAGTGGGGCGGCTTGTCCTGGAAGACAACATCGACCAGAACATTCTGCTCCTGAATGACCGCCAGAAGGTCGCGGAATGGAGCCCGAGCTACGAGCGGCTGATGGACTGGCTCGAGAAGACCGCGGACCTGAACCGGGACCTGGAGGCACTGCCCTCCACGGGCGTTCTTCGCGAGCGGCTGGAACAGGGACAGGGGCTCACCTCGCCCGAGCTGTCCGTGCTGGCTGCCTACGCCAAGATCGAACTGGCGACCGCCCTGCGTGAGAGTGACCTGGCCGACGACCCCTGGTTCCGCGAGACGCTCCGGAAGTACTTCCCGGTCCAGCTGCGCGAGAAATTCGACGCCGAACTCGACACCCATCCGCTGCGCCGGGAAATCATCGCAACGGTCGTGGCCAACGACATGATCAACCTGGGCGGCATTACCTTTGCCTTCCGGACCATGGAGGAGACCTCGGCAAGCGAGGTGGCGGTGGCCAAGGCCTTCGTCGCCCTGCGGGAAATTTATGAACTCGACGTCATGGTGTCCGAGCTCAATGATCTGCCCGCGTCGTTCCCCACCGAGCACTGGAGCACGGTCCACCTCGATATCCGCCGCCTCCTGGACCGCGCCGTGCGCTGGGTTCTGGCACAGGGAAGCGCCTCACGGCCCATTGCCGACATCGTCGCCGAGTTCAAACCGCCAATGGAACCCATGCGGGCGCGCCTGCTGGACTACCTGCGCGGTGACGACCGTGAACGCGTTGCCTCCTGGCTTGGGAAGGCGCAGTCGTGGGGCCTGCCGGAGGACCTGGGCCACCGCTGGGCTGAGCTGTTCGAGAGCTTTGTCCTGCTGGACATCGCGAAAATCGCGCACAGCCGCAAGGAACCGGTGGAGGACATCGCCCACGTCTACTACACGGTGTTTAACAGGTTCCACGTGGACTCGCTCCTGGAGCGGATCAGTTCCCTGCCGCGGAAGGACCGCTGGCAGGCCCTGGCCCGCGCCGCGCTTCGCGACGACCTCTACTCGACCGTCTCGGACATGACGACGGCAGTCCTGGACGCGACGGACGAGGGGTCGCCGGCCGAGGACAGGCTCAAGGCGTGGGAGCAGCTGAATGCCGAGCATCTGGGCCGTGCGAAGAGCATGTTCGATGAGGTCAACGCCCTCGAAGCGGACGACATGGCCTCGCTCTCGGTAGCATTGAGGCTCTTGAGGTCAATCGTCCGACGCTAGGACAAGGTCCCGCCGTCGAAAAACTGGAGGTGCAGTGGCAATCTTTACGGACCCCATCAGGGAGCACGCTGATTTCGGGCCGGGGGATGCCGAGTGGCTGCACCTCCTGGTGGGCGACTGGCAGATGGTGGCCGACCTCGCATTCGCCGACCTTGCGCTGTGGTTCCCCCATCCGGAACACGGCTACGTAGCGCTGGCGCACGTGCGGCCCTCCACGACACATACGGTGTTCCACGCCGACTTCGTCGGGGAGGGCATCCGGTCGGACCTGCAGCCGCTGGTGGACAAGGCATGGGAGAGCCGCACCATCGAACGTTCCAGTGAGACGAACTGGAGCAGCGACATGGCCCTGCGGGTCGAAGCTGTGCCGATGGTGCGGAACGGCCGGACGCTGGCGGTGGTCACCTCGCACATGGACCTGTCCAGTTCGCGGATGCCGTCCAGGCTGGAGCTGACGTACCGCCAGTGTGCCTATGACCTGCTGCGCATGGGCACACTGGGTCTCTGGCCGGACTTCGCCTCGCCGACCGGCTCCCGCCGCGGAGCCCCGCGCGTGGGGGACGGCCTGATTCGCCTCGATGCCGAAGGCATTGTGCAGTATGCCAGCCCGAATGGCGTCTCGGCGTTCCGGCGCCTCGGCGACGGCGAATCCCTTGAAGGACGCTCGCTCGCCGAGGTCACGGCCGGCCTGCTCAAGGACCGCCGGATGGTGGACGAGACGCTGCCGCTCGTTGTCACCGGGCGGATGCCGTGGCGCAGCGAGATCGAATCCCGTGGCGTCAGCCTGTCGCTGCGCGCGATCCCGCTCCGTGACGAGCAGCAGCGGTTCGGCGCGCTGGTCCTCTGCCGCGACGTGTCCGAACTGCGCCGCCGCGAGATGGAACTGGTCACGAAGGACGCCACCATCCGTGAAATCCACCACCGCGTCAAGAACAATCTCCAGACTGTTGCCGCGCTGCTGCGCATGCAGTCCCGCCGCATGGTCAGCGACGAAGCCAAGCAGGGGCTGGAACAGGCCATGCGGCGCGTGGCAACGATTGCCCTTGTCCATGAAACGCTCTCGCAGGGTCTGACCCAAAGCGTCGATTTCGATGAACTCATCGGACGCCAGTTCCGGCTTTCCGCAGAAGTGGCTTCGCCGTCCCAGCAGGTCCGGACCCAGCGCTCGGGCTTGTTCGGTGAGCTCCCCAGCGACTTTGCGACGCCGCTGGCGCTGGTGATCAACGAACTCGTTACCAACGCCGTCGAGCACGGACTGGAGGGACGCACCGGCACGGTGTGGCTGCTCGCCGACCGTTCCGCAAACGAGGACGGCGAGGAGCTGCTCACCGTCACCGTGGCGGACGACGGCGTGGGCCTGCCCGACACACCACACGTGGAGGGGCTCGGTCTCCAGATTGTCCGGACGCTGGTCACGAGTGAACTCGGCGGCACCATTCAGTGGCAGCCCCGCGACGGTGGGGGCACGGCGGTGCAGATTGTTTTGAGTCTCGCCAACCGCTGACACGGAAAAGGCGAAGGCCGCGGACCAGTGGTCCGCGGC
>NZ_JBHVBL010000044.1:0-34567 GCF_042668165.1 Arthrobacter sp. NPDC057388 | reverse complement strand
GCCGGTCACCTCACAAGGTGACCGGCCGGCGTCGTGCTTTCCTTAGTTCTTTGAAGTTTTTGTACAGGTAATGGGCTCTAAACCGCCCCGAAGTTGCGATACGTGGACAAAAACTCCTCCCGGATGGGGCCCGATGCCGCGGCTAAGGGGTGGAAGCCTTTTCCAGGTCCGCCGCACTGCCCGCCGGGTTGCTGCCCAAAAGGCCGGCGGTGACTGTTCCGGTGTTTCTGCGCCTCTGCTCGCGCTGGGAATACAGCCAGATAGGGATGTAGAGCGCCAGCACAATGAAGCCGAGCCAGGTGGAGGTCCAGCCGATTTCCAGGCTGTTCAGGTAGACCACGCCGACCAGGCAGAGAGGCAGATTGAACAGGCCGAAGAGCATGGCAACGTGCTTCCAGCCCCGGGGCGCCTTGAACGGGCGCTCGAGGGAAGCGAAGGCCGGGTGCTTCCTGGCCCTGACATAGGCGAACAGGCTGATGCCGTTGGCACAGGTGTAGCCGATCGCGGCGGCGGCCAGGATGGCCGGCATGGATCCCATCGAAATCAGCACCATGTTGAACGCTGCGGTGACAAGCAAGGCAACAAACGGGGTTCCGTGGCGGTTGGTCTTGCCGAGTGACCTTGGCAGGTTGCCTTCCGTTGACATGGAGTGCAGGGCGCGGGAAGAACCAAGGTAGGCCGTTTGGATGATCAGGATCATCGCGGCGATCAGCATGATGATGGTGACCACAGAGCCCACCTGCCCGAAGGTGGCCTGGGCGACCGGGATCAGCGGTGACACCGCTTCGGCGACCACGCCGTCAACACCGAGCACACCGATTACCGCAGCCTGCACCAGGACGTAGGAGAAAAAGCAGATGATGCCGCAGGCGAAAAGCGCCTTGGGAACGTCCTTGGCGGGGTTCTTGTATTCAGGTCCGTAAATGGCTGCGGTTTCCCAGCCGCAGGCGCTCCATTGCGCGATGGCAAAAATGCCGAGGAGGATCAGGATGTGGTGCATGTCCCAGGACCAGTCGGCCGGCATCCAGTTGCCGGTGATGTTGGTGAGGTCCACGTGCCCGGTGGCGAAGGGCGCCGCGGTGAGGACGATCAGCGGGACCAGGGAAAAAGTGGCCAGGACGTAGCCGAGGATGGCACCTTCCTTGAGCCCGAACCAGTTGATGATGAAGAGCCCGGCGAAGATGACCAGGCCTGATATGAGTGAGAGCTGGTACTCGCTGAAGTTCTGCGCCAGCGCCGGGAACAGCCCGTGCAGGTAGCCGCCGACCAGGATGGCGAAGATCGCCAGCACGGGATTCCAGGCAAACCAGTAGCTCCAGGCACTGAAGCCGCCAAGCAACTTGCTCTTGTCGTATTTTCCCTTGTAGTTCTCCGTGCGGAACACCGCTTGCGCAAAACCCGGCAGACCGGAGGCCTTGGGAAAGGTGGTGGCCATTTCAGCGTAGGCGGCGTTCTGAAAAAAGCCCTGAATGACCGACAGCCCCCAGATGAGGATGGCTGCAGCCGACAGGTACATGGGAAGGTAGCCCAGAGATGGGAGGATCAGCAAGGGAACGCCCAGCGCGATGGCCAGGCCCTGCTTCCAGTCGATCGACCTCTCCAGGCCACCAACACCATCCGAAAGATTTTTACTCATAACAGTCTCCTTGGACGGCTGGAAGCCGCCCGGTCCTTAGTTGAGTCACGCAATTCTTGAAAGATTCAGTGGCAGCCAAAGGAGCTGCGTCGCCTGTCGGCAAGGGGTGCAGCTTAGCTGGCTCAGATTTCGAAATACCGGAACGAGTGCGACTCTGCACCTTCCGGGTTTGGGCCGTAAGTGGTGACCATCCGTGCATAGACCGGCGCCCAGTAGCGGCCCAGCTGTCCCGGATTCACCCGTGCCACGTCGCCCGGTTTCAGGATGACGGTCCTGCCTTCGCTTTCGATGTGAAGCTCGCCTTCGAGCACGAAGTTCGTCTCGGTGTGCGGATGGAAGTCTTCCCAGCCGCACGCCTCAAGCTCCCACTCCGAGAGTATGAACTCGTTCCATGGGCCTTCAGGCTCGGCGTTGATGAATCTGCAGCGCAAGCGGGGCCATTCATCCTTCATGACCTTCATGGGCTTTACCGGCCAGGAATCAATTGCTTCACCCGTCACCCTTGCCGGGATCCGAGAGGTGGTTGTCGTCATGGTTCTATACCCGTTTCTCGAAGGAGATTTCTGAATCTGCGGGGATGCTTCAGTGAGCCCCAGCAGAGCGCGTGTGTGATCTGAGTCACGAAGCTGTCCAACACATTGTCATGGACGATCGTCCCAGTCAATGGTTCTGGACGATGGAACGGATTGCGGCCTGCGAAGCCGGCGCCGGCAAGAAAAGTTGAAGTTGGACGCTTGACTCATACAGCTGTTCATGTCAAAGTTCTTGGCACGGGCAAACGTGACTGGCATCACACCAGCCGAGCCTGGCTAGTCCTGCAAATCCGAAAATCTCCGGTTTGCAACCGCTCACACGGCCGCCCCGATCGGGCTGCTCAGCTGCTTTTCCGGGCCGCCTCCCACGCACTCCCCCCGCAATGACAGATCTGTCGAAGACGCAGTTCTGACCAAGAAATTCACGGCACTATTCACAGGAGAAACCAATGGAAACCCTCGTAGGAACACTCACCAAGGCCGGATCCATCCACAAGGTTGTCGGCGGTTATGTCGGCCTGCCGTCGATGAACGAGCCTGGCACGGTTGCCGCAATCGGCGACGCGCTCCACAACCCCGAAGGGTCGGTCATGAGCGCCGGCTTCTTCGAGCTGAAGGCTTCCGAGCCGCTCGTGTACACGTACACCTACGACGAGATGAAGGTCGTCATCAAGGGCGAGTTCATCCTCACCGACGAGACGACAGGCGAAGTTACGCACGCCAAGGAGCGTGACGTGCTGTTCTTCCCGAAGGGCACGACCGTCAAGTTCGAGACCCCCGAGTACGGCCTGGGCTTCTTCACCGGCGAACGCTCCTTCGCCCCGTAAAGGTGGGATTCCCCCCGGCATTGCGGGGTCCCAGAAGCATCAATGTCTACCGCCGGACGGCAAGCGGCAATTGTTCTCGGCGCAAGGCAACCCCCGGCGTCGCGTCCCGGCGACCCCAGAAAACCATTTGAAGAGGAGAGCAACATGACACTACGAGTAGGAATCATTGGTGCCGGCCCCAGCGGCCTGGCACAACTGCGGGCCTTTGAATCAGCACGTCAAAAGGGCATCGCCATCCCGGAAATCAAGTGCTTCGAAAAGCAGGACGACTGGGGCGGCCAGTGGAACAACAGCTGGCGGATCGGCCTGGACGGCCACGGCGAGCCGGTGCACTCCAGCATGTACCGCCACCTGTGGTCCAACGGCCCCAAGGAATGCCTCGAATTCGCCGACTACTCCTTCGACGAGCACTTCGGCCGCCCCATTTCCTCCTTCCCGCCCCGCGAGGTCCTCTTCGACTACATCAAGGGCCGCGTGGAAAAGTCCGACGTCCGCAAATACGTCAGGTTCAACACCGTCGCCCGCCACACCAGCTACAACGAGGCCACCCAGGAATTCACGGTGACGGTCGAGGACCTCAAAACCGGCCTCACCGAAACCCACGTGTTCGACAAGCTCGTAGTATCCACCGGCCACTTCCACGTCCCCGCCGTCCCCGAATTCAAAGGCATCAAAACCTTCCCCGGCGAGGTCATGCACGCCCACGACTTCCGCGGCGCCGAGAGGTTCTACGGCAAGAGGCTGCTCATGATCGGCAGCAGCTACTCCGCCGAGGACATCGGCATGCAGGCCCACAAAATGGGCGCCGCAGCCATCACCATGAGCTACCGCAGCAACCCGATGGGCTACCACTGGCCCGAGACCACTGTGGAACGCCCGCTCGTCACCCACTTCCAAGGCAGCACCGCCTACTTCAGCGACGGCACCCACGACGACTTTGACGCCGTCGTACTTTGCACCGGATACCAGCACAAGTACCCGTTCCTGCCCAGCGAGCTGTCCCTGAAGTCACCCAACGTGCTCTACCCGGGCAACCTCTACAAGGGCGTGGTGTGGCAGCAGAACACCAACCTGTTCTACCTCGGCGCGCAGGACCAGTACTACACGTTCAATATGTTCGACGCCCAGGCATGGTTCGCCCGCGACGTCATGACCGGAGTCATCGACCTGCCCTCCCTTGCTGAGCGTGAGGCGGACATCCAGCTCTGGCTCGAACGCCAGGCCGCACTTCCCGATCACGACGCTGAGGCCGACTTCCAGACCGACTACCTGCGCGAACTCATCAACGCCACCGACTACCCGCCCTTCGACCTGGACGCTGTTTCCCAGCTCTTCAAAGACTGGATGCGCCACAAGCACGACGACATCCTCGGCTACCGCGACATGATCCACCGCTCCGTCATCACCGGCACCATGGCAGTCAAACACCACACCCGCTGGCTCAACGCCATGGACGACTCCCTGGCACGGTACCTGCACGGCACCTCCCAGGACATCGACACCGACACTCCTGACGCTGTCAGCGAGACCCTGGCCGCAAGGTAGTTTCACCGGTCGCGATGTGGCACGCCCCGCAGTCCATTAATGGACCGCGGGGCGTCCGCATTTCATGGGCTGTCGGCAACACCCACTAGGACATCCGTTCGAGTCAATAGTTCAGGACGAATGGTGCAATGTTTGTCCAAGCAATAGTCTTAAGGGCAGGGTCCCGTGCGGGCCGACACCGGGAGATTAGAGAGTGAGCTATGCGGGTACCCGCAGAGGAACGGAAAGAACAGCTGATCGCCGCGACGGTTGAACTGATGCGCCGCGAAGGCGTTCAGTCGGTGACCGTACGGGCCATCGCCAAGGAAGCCAATGCACCCTTGGCTACCGCCCATTACTGCTTCAGCGGCAAAGACGAAATCATGGACGCGGCCGCCGAGGCCTGGTTGAAGAACCTCAGCAGTTTCTCCGGCGAAATCCCGGTGGAATTGGGCCTCCGCAAGGCTGTGGAACAAGTAGCCGAAGGTTACTGGCGTGCGCTGGAAGAAGAGCCGGCCAGCCTCCTGGCTGAGATAGAACTCATTCTGTGGGCCACGCGCAATGCGCCCGCCAGCCCGCTCGCCGCGAAGATCTATCCGGCCTACGAAGTGGAGCTGGGAAACATCTTCTCTTCCGCGGCCGAAAGCTGCGGCGAAGAATGCCTTATTGGATTTCCTGAGCTTGCACGGTCCTTTCTGATGATCTACGACGGCGCGGCCATCCAATACCTGACGGACCCGAAGGCTGCGGATCACCGGAGCATGTTCTTCATGCTCGTGGATGCACTCCTGACCAAGGCCGGCGTATAGCCTCACCCGCCTAATGGCCAATCTCACAGGCCCCCGGTGCCTGCTCCCGGGAAGCGGGCTGGCAGAATTGAGGGCAGGAGTTCAACCCGGCGAATGGCCATACTGAAAGTCCGCGGCGCACGTGCCGCCCGGCACGCATGGCCCAACCTGCAGATCAGCACTTGGTTTGGTCCTGGCCACCGCAAGCCGTGACGCATCAGGGGCCCGCCGTCTGCTCGCCGATCCCAACCCCGAATCTCCCCGAGACGGGCAATGCATGTCTGTGGAACCGCCGCCCTCACCCCGGGCCGGCGGTCATTTGGGCTCCTGCCGCCGTGCACATGGTGAATACCGACAGTGAGGAACCGAAATGCCTGAGGAAACGATCTACTGCGACGTCTGCTGGGTGAATCCGGGCCACGCCCACATCCGCGAGCTGCCCATCTGCTCGTCATGCATCGAAGAATTCAACATGACCGGTCTCCGCCGCCTGGTGTACCTGGATACGGAACCGTACGAGACGCCGGCCGGGCAGCGGCTGAGCGATGCCGAGGTCAAGGACAGCCGCGAGCCCGCACTTTTCAACCCGCGCAACAGCGAGCAGCTCTCCCTGGCCGCCCAATTTGCCAGCCTCGTAGCAGCGTTCTGATCACGGCTGCAAGGTCATTAGAGGTCCTCAGCACGCGCCGCCAGCGGCGCGTGCTGAGGACCTTTCCCCAAAGAGAGTCGGAACCTAAACCGCGGTGACGGTCATCGCACGCTTCGATGCTGTGACAACGCCACTGGGAATATCGCCGCGCAACACCGCGTCGAAGTTCTGCCAGACAGTCGCGATCCTGCGCTGGACGTTCTCCCAGCCGACACCTGCCATGTGGGGCGTGCACACTACCTGCTCCATAGTCAGCAGCTCGCTGGCGGTGTCCAGCGGCTCCTTCTCATAAACATCAAGCCCCGCCCCTGCTATGCGCCCCTCGCGCAAACTCTCGGTGAGTGCGTCCTGGTCCACGACTTCGCCGCGGCCGACATTGACCAGAACGCCGTTCCGCTTCATCAGGGCAAGTTCCTCACGCCCGATTAACTTGTTTGATTGGGCATTGAGCGGAAGACTCAGGCAGACGACGTCGGAAACCGCCATCAGCTCCTCCAACGGGACGCGGCGGGCGGGGATCATTTCCGAAACGGTCAGTGGTATCTCCGCGTTGTCGTAGAAGACCACATTGGCGCCAAAGCCGTGGTGGACGATCTTGCCGACCCAGCGCCCGATATTCCCCAGTCCGACAATGCCGACTGTCTTGTTGTACAACTCGGAGTAGGACGTCTCGTCCAGGTCTTCGCGCCATTTTCCCTCGCGCAGCAACTGGGTAGAGGCTGGAATCCGCCGCAGCACCGTGAGTATCAGCGTGAGAGCATGCTCGGCGACGGAGATGGAATGGGTCTTCATCTGAGCCACCGGCACACCCAGTTCGTCCAGGACGTTGAGCGGGAGCTGCCCGTAGCCGGAGCTCATGTACTGGATGAACTTGGCGTTTTTCGCGGCGCGGAACACCTCTTCGGGAACGTCGACGCCGGTGATAAGGAAATCGGCGTCCGCGGCTTCACGGCAAATCTCGGACACATCCTCCTGCAGCGACATCACTTTCACTTCGAAGCCCTCCGGCGCCGAATCCAGGAGACGGTCGATGTAATCCTTCAGCGGATTTACGAACAAAACTTTGTATGTCATCTGTGCACATCTTTCTCGAGTCAACGTGTGCCTGGCAGTTATGCCGAGAGGGCTTTTAGGACTGTGTCCAGCACGTCCTGGGTTCCGGCTGTTCCTCCCAGGTCGCGTGCCAAAGGTCCCGTTGCCAGCGCTGCCTCGACAGCGCTTTGAATTTTCTGTGCCGCCTCGGTGCAGAGGCCGTCGCCGTGGCGTTCGCCCAGCCATTCCAGCATCATGGCAGCGGACAGGATCATCGCCGTCGGGTTAGCGATTCCCTTTCCTGCAATATCGGGCGCGCTGCCGTGGGAGGGCTGGAATACACCGTGTGTAAGACTGACGTCGGCAGAAGGCGCCACGCCAAGGCCGCCGACGAGGCCGGCCGCGATCTCCGAAACGATGTCGCCGAAAATGTTCTCCGAGACGACCACGTCGTAACGTTCCGGATCGGTCACCATGTACATCGATCCTGCGTCGATGTAGTACTTTGCGCTTCCGATATCGGGGTTTTTTGCGGCGACTTCGTCGAATACCTTCTCCATGAGTACGTTGCTGCGCAGGGCATTGGATTTATGCAGCAGTGTCACGTGGCCCGCTGTGCCCCGTTTGCGGCGCGCCCGCGCCTGCGAAAACGCAACGTCGAAGAGTTTCTCGCACGTGGCCCGGGTGATTGTCATACGGTCGCTGGCACTCTCGTCACTGGGCTCATGGTGGTCGGCCAAACCGGCGAACATCCCCTCGGACGTTTCACGGATGACGAGCATGTCGACGTTCTTCGCCTTGACGGGGCTCTCAACGCCGGGGAAAAGCCGGACCGGCCGAAGGCTTGAGAAGAGTCCGTAGTGGGCCCGCATTTCTACCTGGGCGCCCAGTTCGAGTCCTTCGGGCCCACGAACGTCCGGGAGGCCCATCGCTCCAAACAGCACAGCGTTTTGTTTGCCGATCTCGTCCATGTCGGCAGCGGTGATCTTCCGTCCGGTACGGCGGTACAGGTCTGCGCTGAAGTCGTAGAACGTGTAGTTGAGCGTCAGCCCGTACCGGCTTTCACATTCCTTCAGAACGGACAGAGCCGCGTCAACTACCTCAGGTCCGATTCCGTCTCCGGGGATGACAGCGACGTCATAGTGAGCCATGGATTTCCTGCCTTGCTAATTACGGGCGCTCTCGCGCGGGTTGATCGCCGGCACCGGAAGCTTCGCCTCGTGCGGCTGCCTTCATTAGCAATATCCCACTCAATGGGAAGATAAGTTTGCTAAGTGGGAAGACGATAGCAGGGGATGATGCGGCTCACAAGGCGGATCACGGTTAAAGCTCGACCGAGCCGACTGTTGCGCGGGTCACATTGCCCTGCTATCGTCGATCCGCCCGATGACAAGCTTCTCCCACTGAGTGGGAACAAGAAGTAGCGGGCCTCTTTGCACTCCATGATGCAGGCAGGAAGAACATGACGCAGCAACTTCAATTCGAAGGCAACACCCTCCCGCTCCAGGGATTACGCGTTCTGGAGCTTGGCAGCTTCATCGCCGCGCCGTTCGCAGGACGCCTCTTCGGCGACTTCGGTGCCGAAGTCATCAAAATAGAAAAGCCCGAGGGCGGGGATGAGCTGCGTGACTGGCGGAAGACCCGCGGCACTACCTCCATGCTGTTCCGCACCGTTGCCCGGAACAAGAAGTCCGTGGCCCTGGACCTGCGCTCGGAAACCGGGCGCGAGGCGGCCAAGAAAATAGCAGCCCAGTGCGACGTGGTGATCGAGAATTTCCGTCCCGGCACACTCGAAAAATGGGGTCTGGGACCGGAGGTCCTTCAGGCACTCAACCCGGACCTTGTGATGGTGCGCATCTCCGGCTACGGACAGACCGGGCCCTACAGGAATCGCGCAGGTTTCGGCAGTTCCGCCGAATCCTTCGGCGGTCTTCGCTATGTCACCGGCGAACCGGACCGTCCGGCGGGCCGGGCGGCCGCCAGCATGGGCGATACCGTGGCCGGCCTCTACGGCGTGATTGGAGCCCTGATGCTCATGCTGCAGAAGGCCCGCGGGCTGGACACCGGCTCCTCCAAGATCGTGGACGTTGCGCTTTACGAAGGCGTCTTCAGCCTCCTCGAATCCCTCGTCCCGGACTATGACGCCTACGGCATGGTCCGCAAGCGCACCGGCGGCGCGCTTCCCGGCGTCGTACCCACCGGTTCCTACCTCTGCCAGGACAACCTCGAGGTGGTCATCGGGGGCAATTCGAACTCCGTGTTCGTCCGGCTCATGGGGGCCATCGGCCGCGACGACCTTGCCCGGGACGAAACCCTTCTCACCACGGAGGCACGCGGGGCGCGCGAAGAAGAGCTCAACGGTGCCATCTCCGCCTGGACCGGCAGCATGCCCCTCACTGAGGTCCTCGACAGGCTGGACGAAGCCGGTGTTCCCGCCGGGCCTGTCTACGACGCACCCAGCATCGCAGTGGACAAGCACTATCTGGCCCGCGACATGATCCAAACCCACGAGGTAGTGGTCGAAGACGAGCCTGAGCTGATCCGGTTCCCGGGCGTCGTCCCTAAAATGCCCGGCCACCAAGGGCAGGTCAACTGGATTGGTCCCGAGCTGGGCCAGCACACTGCCGAGGTCCTGCGGGAGCTTGCCGGCATGGACGCCGAAGAGATCGCGGCCCTGGGTCTGCAGGAGGCGCGCTGATGCAGGTCCAAATCACTGACGTCTTCCTGCGCGACGGGCTACAGGACGAACCGGTCATCGTCTCCACGGCCCACAAGCTGGAAATCGCCGAGGCCCTCATCGCAGCCGGAATCAAACGCATCGAGGCCGCGTCCTTCGTGAATCCCCGGCGGGTGCCGCAAATGGCGGACGCCGCCGACGTCATCTCGTCCCTGCCGGCAGCCGAGGGAATCCGCTACACGAGCCTCGCCCTGAACGGTAAGGGGATCGAGCGGGCAGTAGCCGCGGGCGCCACTGACATCCAGGTGGTCACCTCGGCCAGCCAGGCGCACAGCAACGCCAACGCCGGGCAGGCGATCGAACACGCCCTCGCAGGCATCGCCGCCACCGTCGCCCGCTATCCGCAGACCCGCTTCTTCGCCGGCGTCTCCACCGCCTTCACCTGCCCCTTCGAAGGCAGCATCGACCCCGACCACCTGCTTCGCGTGGTCCGCGCCTTCAAGGACATGGGCATTCAGGACATCGGCCTGGCCGACACCCTGGGCACCACGCCGACCGAAAACGTGCTGGCCAGCCTGGCCCACGTGCGGAACGCCGAACCGGACCTGACCTTTTACCTCCACCTGCACAACGCCCACAGCCAGGCGCTGGCGACCGTCGGCGCCGGGGTGAGTGCCGGCGTCGTCCGTTATGACGCGGCGCTGGGCGGCTACGGCGGCTGCCCCTTCGCCCCCGGTGCCCACGGCAACATCGCTACCGAAGAACTTGTCCGGTACGTCCACGAGGCCGGCCACGAAACCGGTGTTAACGAGAACCGCCTTGCCGAGGCGGTCCGCCTCGCCCGGGACATCGTCGCGCACTCCCCCGCGGCGTTGGCTGAACCTGCCCGCTGACCAGTACATACGAGACCAAACAGCACCCGACCCCCAAAAATAACAGTTCCTACTCACCGTTCTGGAGACGATGATGTCTACAAGCCCACGCACCACGGAATCCACCAGCGAACCAACGGACATGGCCATGAGCGAGACCAGTCCCGGCCCTGCCGGAGGCATCGAGCACCCTGTCACTAAGACGGTCGGCTCACGGCCGGGCACCCACTACCCCGGCCGGCCCGGCTTCCGCATCGCCAGTCTCCCCGCGCCGCTGTATCTCATCCTTGCGGCCTTGGTCCTCATCGCCGCTATCACCGGCAACCTGCCGGACACCATCGTGGCCGGCTTCGCCACCACCATCCTGCTCGGCGGGCTCTTCATCTGGATCGGCAACCTCTTCCCTGTGGTCCGCGACTTCGGGCTGCCGACCATCCTGTGCACGTTTGCCCCCGCCACCCTGGCCTTCTTCGGCGTCATGCCGGAAAACCTCGTCACCGTCGTGCAGAACTTCATCGACGGCCACGGCTTCCTGGACTTCTTTGTCATCGGCATCATCGCCGGCTCCATCCTGGGCATGCCGAGGGCATTGCTGCTCAAGGCAGGGCCCCGCTTCGCGGTACCTGTCGTGGGCTGCCTCATCGCCACCTTCGTCCTGGTGGGGCTACTCGGCCTGGTGACGGGCTTCGGGTTCGTCGAGGGCATCCTCTTCATTGCGGCCCCGATCATGGCCGGCGGCCTCGGCGTTGGAGCCCTGCCGATGTCCAAAATGTACGCTTCGGCGACCGGCAGCGACTCCGCCGCGTTCATGGGTGACCTGATGTCCGCCGTCGTGATGGCCAACGTGGTGTGCATCCTCATCGCCGGCATCTACAACGGCCTGGGTAAGCGCAAGAAGCAGCTCTTTGTCGGTTTCAACGGCCACGGCCAGCTGATGCGGATCAAGGGCCGGTCGGACGAACTCACGCTGCCGCCCAAGCGCGACGCGTCCTCCTTCATCGCTCTGGGCAAGGGCCTGCTGATCGCCGGCAGCCTCTTCATCTTCGGCAACCTGATGGCCGCGCTTGTCCCCGGACTGCACCCCTACGCCTGGGCCATCATTGCAGCCGCCGCCGTCAAGATCTTCGGGCTCCTGCCCAAGGACGTGGAGGACTCCACCGCCGACTGGGGCGACCTGATCGGTGCCGTCCTGGTACCGGCGCTGCTGGTCGGCGTCAGCCTGACCTACATCGAGATCCAGGACGTGCTCGCTTCGCTGAGCAACCCGCTGTTCATCCTCCTCACCGTCTGCACCGTCGTCATCGCCACCCTGACCTCCGGCGTCCTCGGCTGGCTGGTGAAGTTCAACTTCGTCGAAGCCTCCATCACCCCGGGCCTGGTCATGGCAGACACCGGCGGCAGCGGCGACGTGTCTGTCCTGAGCGCCGCCAACCGCATGCACCTGATGCCTTTCGCCGCCCTCACCAACCGCCTCGGCGGCGCGCTGGTCCTCTTCGTCACGTCCCTGATCGTGCCGTTCCTCACCTGACCGGCCTTGCCCCCACTACAACAATGACGACGGCGGTGCCCCCAGCGCGTGCGGGGGCACCGCCGTGCCACTCACCACAAAGGACCACTATGACCAGCACCAGTACCGCCGTCCCGCGCATCGGCGCAAACCGGCTTCCGGATGAGGGCCACGTGGCCGCGATCGTGGCCGACGTGGTCGCAGAGCGTGCCGGGCACCTTTTCGGCCTGATGGGGAACGGCAATGTCCACCTGATCAGCCGGCTGACCCGCCGCGGATTTCCCTTCACCTCTGCCCGCCACGAGTCGGCGACAGTGGCAATGGCTGACGGATACTACCGGGCAACCGGAAACATTGCAGCAGCGACCACCACCTACGGCGCCGGTTTCACCAACGCCTACACCACCCTTGCCGAGGCCCGGCTAGCCCGCATCCCGCTGGTCCTGGTGGTGGGCGACGCGCCCTCCACCGGCCCCCGGCCCTTCGACATCGACCAGCCCAAGGCCGCGGAAGCCGCAGGAGTGGTGACTCTCGTGGCCGGTCCCGGCAACGCCGAAGCGGTGGCGCACCGTGCCTTCGACCTTGCGCTGCGGACCGTCCAGCCGGTGGTCCTGGCCCTACCGTATGACCTGGCGACAGCTCCGCCGTCGGAAGCGAAGCCCCTGGAACCTCTGCCATCGAAGCAGGCATGGGCCGCCGATCCCGCCGACCTGGACCGCGTGGCGGGCCTGCTCGCAGCCGCGAAACAGCCACTGATCCTAGGCGGCCGCGGCGTGCTGCTGGCCGATGCCGGTGCTCCCCTGCGCGAGCTGGGCGACCGGCTGGGCGCACTGTTCATGACCTCAGTCATGGCCGTCAACGCGTTCAAGAGCCCTTGGGACCTTGGCATCGCCGGCGGCTTCACCCGCCGCCACCGCCTTGACATTGCCCGGCAGGCAGACGTGGTCCTGGTGGTCGGGGCCAGCCAAAACCTCTTCCAGACCCGCTACGGAACCCTGTTTCCTGCAACAACCACTATTATCCGGGTGGACAACGAACCGGACCCCGGAAACCTGCCCGCCGCGGAGTACATCCGCGCAGACATCCGCCCGTTCGTCGACGGCCTCCTCCAGCGCGCCACCACCGCCACAACAACGACCTGGCGGGACCGGGCCCCTGACGTGGCCGGCCCGGAATTCCGCTCGTCCCGCCCGAGCGAAGATCCCGAGGAGTTCGGCTCTGACGGGCGGCTGAACCCGCGAGCGGTCGTCTCTGCCCTGGACCAGATCCTGCCGGCGGAACGCTCGGTGGTCATGGACGGCGGGCACTTCATCGGCTGGGCGCCGATGTACCTCTCCGTGCCCGATCCGCACGCCATGATCCTGGTGGGCACAGCCTTCCAGTCCATCGGTATGGGCTTCGGTTCCGCTGCCGGCGTTTCGGTGGGCCGCCCGGAACGCACCACCGTACTGGTCAGTGGCGACGGCGGCGGGCTCATGGGGCTGGCCGACTTCGAAACATTCCTACGGGCCACCCGCAAAGGCGTGGTGGTGGTGCTCAATGACTCGGCGTACGGCGCGGAACTGCACCAGTATGCAGTTAAGGGGCTGCACGACCAGGCGATGCTGATCGATGAAGTGGACTTCGCCGCCGTCGGCCGTGCCCTCGGCGCCTCGGGCGCAAAAGCCCGCACCCTGGCGGACCTGCAGCACCTCCAGGACTGGCTTGCCGCGAACGAGGAAGGTGTCTTCGTGCTGGACGTGGCCATCTCGCAGAAGGTGGTGGCGGAGTTCATGACCGAATCAGTGGCCGCCAAAGGCTGATTCGGCATCATAGGCTTCTCTTATGCCGTCTCCTGAAACCAACGGAAGCAACCGCACTCTTGAGCGTGCCGCTGCCATCCTTGATGCCGTGGGCCGGTCTGCCGTGTCAGCCAGCGAGCTGTCACGGCAGACCGGCCTTTCGGTGTCCACGGCGCACCGCCTTGCCCTGCAAATGGTGGATTACGGGTTCCTTCGCCGCTCCGAAAGCGGCACCTTCCGGCTGGGTGACCGGTTCATCAGATCAGCACTGGAAAACGCTGGCCTGCCGGTTCTCCAGGAACTGCGCGACCGGACCGGCGAAACCGCGCAATTATGGGTGCGGCGGGGAGACGAGCGTGTCTGCCTGCTCAGCGCGGACAGCCAGCATGAACTCCGCGCCATCCTGCCCGTGGGTTCACGGCTTCCGCTCCCCCAGGGTTCCAGCGGCAGGCTCCTGGCCGCCGACGACGACGCCCTCGCCGAGTTGGCAACGGCCGGTTGGATCGAGTCCGTCGGCATGCGGACTCCAGGTCTCGGGTCCATAAGCGCGCCCGTACAGACCGACGAGGGAATCATCGCCGCCGTCTGCCTTGCCATGCCGCTGGCCAGGGTGGTCAAGTCGCCAGGACAGGACTTCGGCGACCAGGTTATCCGGGCAGCGGAAAGAATCGCCGAAGCGGTGGAACGAAGAAAATAGTCCTGTGATAACGGTATGCAGAGGCTGAGCTTATTGCCTGGACTACTTCCCCGGTACAGCAGCTTGAGACGACTCAGCTTCCGTCAAGGCGCTCCTGCTGGAAGCGTCGGCAGTGACTACCGGAGCATGGACAGCCGGAGACCCGCCTCGCCGTCCCACGGCGAAGTACAGGACCAGCACCACCACCCATGACAGGCAGCTCAATGCCAGTGAAATTTGGGTGCTGCCGGTTACGGCCATCTGGACGAGGACGGCGGCGATCCCGGCAGTCGTGAGGATGGACAGTCCGGGGAAGAGCCACATCTTCACCTTGAGTTCGTCTTCCTTGACGCGGCGGCGCAGGACGATCTGGGTGAGGGCAATCAGCAGGTAGACGAAGAGGATGATGGCGCCGGATGAATTGAGCAGGAAGAGGAAGACACCGTCAGGGGATATCGCGGCCGCGACCACGCAAAGGAATCCGACCACTGAGGAAGCGAGGATTGCGGCCGCCGGAACCCCGCGCCTGCTCACCCGGGTCAGCGCGCCGGGTGCTTCGCGCCTGGCAGCCAGGACAAAGAGCATCCGGGAGGAGGTGTAGAGGCCAGAGTTCAGGCACGAAAGCACAGCGGTCAGCACCACGGCATTCATGAGGGTGTCCGCGAACGGAATGCCCATCACGGTGAACGCGGTGACGAACGGGGACGCACCGAGTTCGGTGGAGTTCCACGGGACCATGACAGCCAGGAGGAACACCGAGCCCACATAGAAGATGGAAATTCGGACCACGACTGACTTCATGGCTTTGGTGACCGATTGAACGGGATTCTTCGTCTCTGCTGCGGCAATGGTGGCGACTTCCGCCCCGACCATCGAGAAGATCACGACGACGATGGCCGAGAAGATCGCACCTGGGCCGTGCGGCAGGAAGCCGTCGTGGCTGACAAGGTTGCTGAAGTCCATCGACCTGCCCGGCCAGAAGCCAAGGACGAAGGCGCCGCCGAGGACTAAGAACGCCACGATCGCGGCCACTTTGACGCCGGCAAACCAGAATTCGAATTCTCCGAATGACGAGACCGAAAACAGGTTCGTGCAGGTCATCAGCACCATCAGCGCCAGCGAGAGGACCCACAGCGGGACGTCGATCCAGTAGGAGAGCACCTTCGCACCCGCTACGGCCTCAAAGCCGACGACGATGACCCAGAAGTACCAGTACAGCCATCCCAGTGAGAATCCTGCCCATCCGCCGAGGGCCCGGCGCGCGTAATCGGCGAAGGACCCGGTGGACGGGCTGGACGTTGCCATTTCTCCGAGCATTCGCATCACCAGGATCATGAGCACGCCCGTGATTCCGTAGCTGAGGAAGGCTCCCGGCCCGGCGTCGTTGATCACGACGCCTGAACCGACGAACAGGCCGGCCCCGATGACCCCGCCGATAGCGATCATGGTGAGTTGGCGTGGTTTGAGGTCTCTGTGTAGCTGAGGTTCAGAATTCATTGGGCGTTCATGCCTCCGTCTGTTTCCGGCCGGTCTTGTGTTTGCTTGTCCCCCGCGCGTTGTTGCTTCAACGACTATGGAGGACCGTGAACTGTGATCGGAAGCACTCGAGGGCGAGCAGTAGTGGCCCTGCCGCAACGGATTCTTTCGCTCGGGAACGCAGGGGGCCAAAGCCGGCGCCCGGCAGGACCCCTTCAGCGCATCGCCGCGCCGGGGCTGAAGGCATGCACAAGCGCGTCCCGGACGGCGCGCACACTGTCACGTTCCAGCGCCGAGGACCGCACGATGGCCACGATGCTGCGGCTCGGCTCCCCGGGCAGAACGGCTGTCGGAGCGGCTGTGGGCCGGAGGCCCATCATGAGGGGTGTGGCGAGGGTGATGCCTATCCCGGACTCAGCGAGCGCGATCGAAACAGCTGTATCGGTCACGACGTGCTGGACGTTCGGCTCGATCCCGGACCGGGCGCAGGCAAACCGGCAGGCCCGGCCAAAGTAAGTGTCGACCGGCGGAAGGATCCAGTCGCTGCTGTTGGCATGCTCTATCAGCGCGTGGGCTGTGCGCAGGTGTTCGCGTTCCGAGGGCGGCACGATCATCAGGAACGGCTCCTCATGCAGCGTTTGGGATTCCACGCCACGCAGGGGAGCCTGCGGCGCATCGCCGTAGTTCAAGCCCAAGGCGATGTCGATCCGGGACTCCTGCACGGCCAAGGGCATCGTTTCCACATCGACTTCGACAGCCTGGATGGCAACATTGGGCGCTGAATTCCGCAGGTAGCTGATGGCCGGCTGCATGGCCGAAACCGCCGCCGAGCCGAAGACACCCACGGACACGACCGCCCGCTGCTCCGCCTGGGGTCCACTGAGCGCCGCGGCAGCCCGGCGCTCGTCCTCCAGGAGCACTGAGGCATGGCGCAACAGTGTCAGTCCCGCATCCGTCAGGGTGACCCTGCGACCGTCCCGCGCAAATAATGGCCTTCGGATACTGCCCTGCAGCGCCGACATCTGCTGCGACACAGCGCCGGCAGTGAACCCCAATGCCTCCGCTGCGGCCGTCATCGTCCCCACCTCCGCCACCACTTTGAAGGTCTTGAGCTGCTCAAAAGTCCACTTCATATAGCAAATCTAAACGAATTGTTGAAAATTTATCGATAGACCTAAAAGCAGGTGTCCGTCCAAGCTTGTTCCAAGACAGGCTTTTGGAGGAAAACATGCAGATCAAGCACGCGGACAATGTGGTCCCGCTGGTGAAGTCACCTGCAGCGCCGCTTCCGGCGGAGGCAGAGGTGGTCATTCTGGGCGGCGGGATTATGGGCACCAGCATTGCCTATCACCTGGCGGAAGCCGGGATACACAACATCGTCCTTATCGAGCGCAACACACTGGGTTCCGGCTCTTCGGCAAAGCCCTTGGGCGGAGTCCGGGCGACGTTCTCCGATCCGGGGAACATTCGTCTCGGACAGCGCAGCCTGGAGGCCTACGAGCGTTTCGGCGAGAAGTTCAGAGCCGACATCGGACTCCGACAGGTGGGATACCTCTTCCTCTGCCGCACCGAAGCAGAACTGTTCGAGGTTGAAGCCAGCACGCACATCCAGAACTCGCTGGGCGGCTGCAGCCGAATGGTTTCACCAGCGGAAGCCCAGCAGATCAACCCGTTCCTTGATCCGAACGTCCTGCTCGGGGCCTCTTACTCTCCCCGGGACGGGTTTGCGGAACCGTCCAAGGTAGTCAGCGCTTACGCGGGGGCTGCCCGGGAACTGGGCGCCACGGTATGCGAGGACACCGAGGTGCTGGATTTCGACGCCGGCTGCGGTGCCGTGCGCGCGGTCCACACCAACCGCGGCACGATCCGGACGAATACAGTCATCTGCGCTGCTGGAGCCTGGTCGACCCGGCTGGGTGCCCTGGCAGGCGTCCATCTGCCAATCGAACCGGTCCGGCGGCAGATCGGGATGACGTCCCAGCGCGATGTTGCATTCCCCACGGTCCCTTTCACCCTGGACCTCTCCACCACGCTGTACTTCCACAACTACCTCAACGGCATGCTGCTGGGCATCTCCAACCAGGACCAGGAACCGGGGTTTTGCCGCGAATTCGACTATCAATGGGTACCCGCATTCAACCGCGCGGCGGACATCGTGGCACCGCGCCTTGCCCATCAGGAGCTGGAAGTCGGCTGGGCGGGCCTGTACGAAAATACCCCGGACCACAACGCCATGATCGGTTCCTCCGACACCGTGGAGGGGTTCATGTACGCCACGGGTTTCTCCGGCCACGGATTCCTGCAGGGGCCAGCCGTGGGTGAGCTCGTCAGGGACATGTACCTCGGCCGGGAGTCCTTCATGGATCCGGAGCAGTTCAGTGCCGCCCGTTTCGCCGGCGAACTGTCCCGCGTGAAGGAAATCCACATCATCTAGGCCTCACTTGGCATCCCCAAAGAAGAAACAAGGTTTGAAAGGACAAGCCCATGCCAACAACGACGAAGCTGCAGCTGTGGGAGCTGAGGGCAGAGTTCGCCCTTCGCCTTGCCACCTTGTACGGCAACGAAGTTCCCGCCTACAACACACTGGTGGACGTCTCCCGGGAGGTGAACGAGGACTTCATGCGCCGGAACGGGCAGCACGCCGAGCGGCTGGGCAGCGTTGAGCGGGTCACGGCCGAGCGCCACGGCGCCATCCGCGTCGGATCCCCCAAGGAGCTCGCCCAGGTGGCCAGGATCTTCGCCGCCTTTGGCATGCATCCGGTGGGTTTTTATGACCTGCGGGACGCCTCGAAGAGTTCCGTCCCGGTCGTCTCAACAGCGTTCCGCCCCGTCGATGCGCAGGAACTGGCCAGGAACCCCTTCCGCGTCTTCACCTCAATGCTCGCCCATGATGACCGCCGGTTCTTCGACGCGGAGACACAGCAGCAGCTCGAGGCCTTCATCGGTGCACGGACCCTGTTCCCCGACGACCTGCTCGATCTCGCCGACAAGAGCGCCGCAGAAGGCGGACTTGATGAAGTTGAGGCCGAACGCCTCCTCGAACTGGCCACCTCTTCCTTCAAGCTTTCCCCTGCCCCGGTTGACCACGACTGGTATTTCAAACTGGAGGCCATTTCCGCGGTGGCTGCGGACATCGGCGGCGTTCCCTCCACCCACATCAACCACCTCACTCCCCGCGTCCTGGACATCGATGACCTGTACGCCCGGATGCAGGCGCGCGGCATCACCATGATCGACGAGATCCAGGGCCCGCCCAACTGGGAAGGACCTGATGTCCTGCTCCGGCAAACGTCGTTCCGGGCCCTCGCCGAGGAAAGGGTCTTCCGCTATTCCGACGGCGGCATCCGGCCGGGATCCCTCCGTGTCCGTTTCGGCGAAGTGGAACAGCGTGGCATCGCCCTCACCGACAAGGGCCGGAACCTCTACGACCGGATGGTTGCCGAGGTGGACACCCGGCTTGCCGCCAGCCCCGCCGGCACCACCCGCGCCGACATCGCGGAGCAGGTCTGGCGGAAGCACCTCCCGGACACGGAGCAGGAACTGGCCCTGCAGGACCTCGCCTACTTCACCTACCGCCCCGCAAACCCCGCCGCGGCCCCCCGCACGGGTTCCGCAACCCTGCGGGAACTCGTCGAGACAGGCACCCTGGTTCCCGAGCCCATCGTCTACGAGGACTTCCTGCCGCGTTCCGCGGCAGGGATCTTCCAGTCGAACCTGAGCGACGACGGGTCCCGCGACGACGCGCAGGCCGGTACCCCGTACGACATCAACCGCCTGTCCGAAGTCCTGGGCCGGCGGATCCATGAGCCCAACGAACTGTACTCAGCGCAGCGATCCGAATCACTGGCTCAGGCCGAACACGCCCTGGGCATCACGATCACCGATCTCCCATTTCAGCTCTAACTCCAACCCGAAGGAAGTCCCCCATGACCACCATTGCCCCGGCCCTGCCGGCCACGTCCGAAATCACCGCTGAAGTCCGCAAGAGCCTCCAGGCCATCGGCGTGGACCCTGCCCTCCTGGAGGGCCCTCGCGAAACCCGTACGCCCATCACGGGGGAAGTCATCCTTTCCACCGCAGTCCACAACGACGCCGACATCGAGGCAGCCATTTCCGCCGCCGCCGAAGCGTTCAAGACCTGGCGCAACGTGCCCGCCCCCGTCCGCGGCGCCGTCGTCAAGCGCTGGGGCCAGCTGCTCACCGAACACAAGGAGGACGTGGCAGCCCTCATCACCGCCGAAGTGGGCAAAATCCGCTCCGAAGCCCTCGGCGAGGTGCAGGAAATGATCGACATCGCCGACCTCGCGGTCGGCCAGTCCCGCCAGCTGTACGGCAAGACCATGCCCTCCGAACGGCCCGGGCACCGGCTGGCCGAAACCTGGCACCCGCTCGGCGTCGTCGGCATCATCTCTGCCTTCAACTTTCCGGTGGCGGTATTTGCCTGGAACGCGGCCCTTGCTCTCGTAGCCGGAGACACCCTGGTGTGGAAGCCTGCCGATGCCACGCGCCTGTCTGCCCTCGCCGTCGACACCCTCCTCGCCCGCGCCGTGAAGGACGTGGGGGCACCCGCCGGCATCCACCATCTGCTGCTGACCGACCGCACCGGCGGCCAGAAGCTCGTGGAGGATCCGCGCATCGCCCTTGTCTCCGCAACAGGGTCCGTGCGCATGGGCCAGGAGATCGCACCCACAATCGCCAGGCGGTTCGGCCGCGCCCTGCTGGAACTCGGCGGCAATAACGGCGCCATCGTCGCCCCCTCCGCCGACCTGGATCTGGCCCTTCGCGGCATCGTGTTTGCCGCCGCAGGCACTGCGGGCCAGCGCTGCACCTCCCTGCGACGGCTCTTCGTGCACTCCTCGATCGCCGAGAGCCTGGTTCCGCGGATCGTCGAGGCCTACCGCACACTGAACATCGGCAGCCCGACCCAGGAGGGAACGCTCGTGGGGCCGCTGATCAACGCCGGAAGCTTCAAGGCACAGCAGGATGCGTTGGCCCGGGCCGTCGCCGAAGGCGGCGACGTGGTGCAGGGCGGCAACCGCGTCCTGGCGGAGGAGCACCCCGAGGCCTTCTACGTGGAACCCGCCGTCGTGCGTATGCCCGGCCAGACCGCCGTCGTGCATGACGAAACGTTCGCCCCCATCCTCTACGTCATGACATACGAAACCCTCGAAGAGGTGATCAAGATCCACAACGCCGTTCCCCAGGGCTTGTCCTCGGCCATCTTCACCCAGGACCAGACCGAAGCGGAACTGTTCCTCTCGGCCAGCGGCTCGGACTGCGGCATCGCCAACGTGAACATCGGCACCTCCGGCGCGGAAATCGGCGGCGCCTTTGGCGGTGAAAAGGAAACCGGCGGCGGACGCGAATCAGGCTCGGATTCGTGGAAGGCCTACATGCGCCAGGCCACCAACACCATCAATTTCTCCGGCCAGCTCCCCCTCGCCCAGGGCGTCACGTTTATCTAGCAACGGGGCAGGCGGCGGCCCCGTGCCGCCGCCTGCACATCTCATTCCCAATTTTCAGGGCACCGCCTACTCAGTAAGGACACCACCAGTGCGAACCGTCCAGGAACTCCGCCATCACGTTGGCCCGCAAGTGCTGACAGATCCGGCCGACCTCGCCCGCTACAGCCGGGACGCATCACGCGCCGTTCCGGCGGGCCTGCCTGCAGCGGTATTGGCGGCCCGTTCCACGGACGACGTCGTCGCCGGCGTCAGATGGGCCGCCCGGCATCAGGTCCGGCTTTCTGTCCGGGGTGCCGGAACCGGCCTGGCCGGCGGGGCCGTCGCGTATGCAGACGGGCTGGTCATGTCCCTTGCGGGGATGAACACCATCATCAGCATCGACCCGGACAACCGCCTCGCCCACGTCCAGGCAGGCGTAGTCACGGCAGACCTCGACGCCGCTGCCGCCGATTACGGCCTGATGTACGCCCCGGATCCGGCGAGCTATCGCCAATCAACCATCGGCGGCAACATCGCCACCAACGCCGGCGGCTTGCGCTGCGTGAAATACGGAGTAACCAGCGACAGCGTGGCCGGCCTCGAAGTGGTCTTGGCCAACGGAGACGTCATCACCACCGGGGCGAGGACACGAAAGAACGTGGCCGGCTACGACCTGACCAGCCTCTTCGTCGGCTCTGAAGGGACACTGGGAATCGTCACCGGGGCTACCCTGCGGCTCGTTCCCCGCCCTGCGGGCAAGGCAGTCACGTTCCGCGCGACCTTTCCCACAGCTGCTTCTGCCGGCCAAGCCGTTGCGGCCATCATGGGCAGTTCCGTGGTTCCCGACGTCATGGAACTGATGGACCGGGCGAGCGTCAGGATTGTCGAACAGTTCCACCCAACGGGCCTCTCGACAGAGGGCGCCGCCATCCTGGTGGGCCAGTTCATCTCCCCCTCGTCCGAAGCGGATGCATCCGTCGCGGCCGCCTTGTGCTCGAAGGCGGGCGCCACTGCCGTCGAACAGGCCGACGGGGACGTCCTGCTGGAAGCACGGCGAGTGTCCGGTAAGGCGCTCGACGCGCGCGGCCTGCGGGCCTCGTGCGACGTCGCCGTCCCCATATCCAGGCTCGCGGATATGTTCGTTGCCCTGGAACAGATCGGCGCCGCCAACAACGTCGAAATTCCGACGTTCGCCCACGCCGGCGACGGAAACCTCCACCCGTCAGTCGTTATCGCGGACGAATCCCCCGAAGCCTACGCGGCGGCGGAGCGCATCCTCGATCTGATCACCGACCAGGCCATCCTGCTGGGCGGCACCATCAGCGGGGAGCATGGAATCGGCTCCCTCAAGGTGGGAGCCCTTGGCAAGCAACTCGAACCAGCAACGCTGGCTGCGCATCAACTCGTTAAGTCGGCTTTCGACCCCCTGGGAATCCTCACCCCGGGCCGGGCCGTCTAGCGGCAGCACCGGCTAAGAGCGCATTGGGAACCATGGTCAATCCCCTGCATTTACGGACCTTCCTCGTTGTGCTGAGGACCGGGTCCTTCGCCGAGGCCGCACGGTCCCTCGGGTACACAGGTTCTGCCGTCTCGCAGCAAATGTCCTGCCTGGAGCGGTCAGTAAAGCTGGCACTGTTCGAGCGGGACGCCCACGGCATCAGGCCTACACCGTCCGCCGCATTCCTGGCCGAACGAGCCCAAAACATTCTTTCCGCGTTCGCCTCTTTCGAGGACGAAGTGAAGGCGATGTCGGAAGGAAACTTCGGGCAAGTCCGGCTCGGCAGCTTTCCCACTGCCAGCCAACAGCTACTTCCGTCGTCGCTTGTCAGTTTCGCCCGGACCCACGGTGACGTGGGCATCGACCTCGATGAGGGCGAACCGGAAACCCTCGTTCCACTGCTGCTGGACCGCGAACTCGACCTGGCGATCGTGTACCACTACGACCTGGCGCCCCAGACGTGGCCAAAGGCACTCAAAACGGAGCCGCTCCTCGACGAGGAGCTGGTTCTGCTGCTGCCACCCGGGCATCGTTTTACCGATTCAGAGATCTCCCTCAGCGATCTGGAAAAGGAGACCTGGGTAGCCACGGGTGAACGCACCTCAGGTGCCCGGTCCCTCCGCAGGGCCTGCGCAGCTGCCGGATTCGAGCCTGCGGTGCACTACCGAAGCGATGACTACGACGTCATCGGGAGATTCGTCGCCACCGGTCTGGGCGTGGCTCTGGTCCCCGCACTGGGACATGCAGCGGGGTCCGCCCCCACGGCCACCATTACCGACCTCCAGGTGCGCCGGCACGTGGTGGCCCTGCACGCGCCCAGCACCATCAACCCAGCGGTGAAGGGGGCGGTAACAGCCCTCAAAACGGCCAGCGCCGAAGCCGCGCAACGTCTTCACGGCGTCCATGTCGCCTGAACCAACCCTTTCCAGAACAGGAGCATCAAAAATGACCGACAGCACTTTCTCACTTTTTGACGAGTGGGGACCCGAAAAGATCGTGGTGGTCTCCGACCGGAAGACCGGCATGCGCGGCGTCCTCGTCATCGACAACACCGCACGGGGCACAGGCAAAGGCGGCACCCGCATGAGCTCCAGCCTCACCGTCCAGGAAATCGCCCGTCTGGCCCGCACCATGACCTGGAAATGGGCCGCCGTGGACCTGTTTCACGGCGGCGCCAAAGCTGGCATCCTCGGAGACCCAACCGACCCGAACAAGGAAGCCATCCTGCGGGCCTTCGCCAGGACCCTGGCGAACGAAGTTCCCGCCGAATACGTCTTCGGCCTGGACATGGGCCTGACCGAGGAAGACGCGGCAGTCTTCCTCGACGAGCTGGGCGACCGCGGAGCCTCCACCGGGTTGCCGCGGGCATTGGGCGGGCTTCCTTACGACCAGCTTGGGGTGACGGGATACGGCGTTGCCGAAGCAGCTGAAGCAGCCGCTCAAAACCGCGGCATCAGCCTCCAGGGCGCGCGGGTTTCAATCCAGGGTTTCGGCGCCGTGGGCCAAGCAGCGGCAATCCGGCTCCGGGACCTGGGCGCCGTCGTGGTTGCCGTCTCAACAGCAAGCGGGGCCGTGCACGACCCCGACGGTTTGGACCTCGACAAACTCCTGGAACTCCGCGCAGCCACGGGCGACGCCTGCGTTCAGCACTACGGTTCCGTGCTCCCGGCTGATGCTGCCCTGGATGTGGACGCGGATGTCCTCATCCCCGCCGCCCGGGAAGACACCATCAACGACGTCGTCGCAGCCAGCACCAATGCCAGACTCATCGTGGAGGGGGCCAACCTGCCCACCTCCCCCACATCCAGGCGCATACTGCACGAACGGGGAATCATCGTGGTGCCCGACTTCATCGCCAACGCCGGCGGGATCGTGGCCGCTGCCCACTCCATGGCGGCGCGCTACTCCCCCTTCGTCGTCGAACCCGCCGATATCTTCACAATGATCTCGGACAAGCTGAGGGCCAACACAGCCGCGGTCCTGGATAACAGCCGCGACGCGGGGGTCACTCCGCATGAGGCAGCATACGCCCTTGCCGAAAAGCGCGTGCTTGATGCCATGAGACTTCGCCGCCAGGTGCCGCAAACCTCCCCGAAGACGATCGACGTCCTGGTCTAAGAGTTATTGGATTGCATCGACGCTTTTGACCTTGCCGAGCAACGGGCCCGGCCCCGCAGTCCGGGCCGGGCCCGAGGGTTTGAGCCCGTTCGCTGAGTTGGCGGCGGATGGGGTGCCTCGCGCTTAGCGCCGCCATCCGTACGTAAAAACCGCAGGTCAATCAAGAAATAAGAGCCCCCTGTCGGATTCGAACCGACGACCCCCGCTTTACAAGAGCGGTGCTCTGGCCAACTGAGCTAAGGAGGCCTGCCCTCGAGGGCAGGCGCCGCAACGGCGCGCTACATAAGGTTAGCCCACGGACCGCCCGCCCGTAAAAACAAGCAAGAAGGTGCTTAAACGAACGGTGGCCCGGTCTCGGAAAAAATCCGGGAGCCGGGCCACCGCCTGTTCAGGAGGAACGCTTAGGCCTTGGCCTTGATGGCCGCCTCGACGAAGGCCGGGAACTCGGTCTGGGCGCTGTCGCCCTTGCCCCACTGCTTGCCGTCAACGAGGACCGTCGGCGTGCCGGTCACGCCAATGGCTGCGGCTTCCTGGGTGGTGTACTTGACCCACGGCCGGTACGTCTTGTTCTCAACGCAGGAGTCAATGCTCTTGGCGCCGACGTCCGTAGCCAGCTTCTTCAGTTCGTCGTCGGAGAGGCCGGCGCCCCCTTCGGCCGGCTGGTTGGCGAACAGCGTGTCAACAAACGCCGAGTACTTCTCGGGGGACTCGTTCACAACGCAGGCGGCGGCATTGGCGGCGCGCGAGGAGTAGTTGGTGGTGGAGCGGCTGTCCAGGAAGCCCAGGGCGCGGTACTCCACGGTGATCTTGCCTTCGTCCCGGAGCTTGGTCAGCGTCTCGTTGTACGTCGCTTCGAAGTTCTTGCAGACGGGGCAGATGAAGTCGATGTAGAGGACCACCTTGACCGGCTTGCCCGCTTCGGCTTCGGCCCCGGGCGCCGTGATAGTTGCCGGCGCGGACGCCGGCGGCGAGGGAATGTCCGCAACGTTCACGCTCGCGGCGGCGGACTTTGCCACCTCGGTGCCCTTGAGCAGGGTGATGCCGCCGTGGACGTTGCCATTGGCCGGCGTCGGGCCCTGGTCCGCCACGGGGGCGTTGTTCCGGATGTTGCTGGTCACCACCAGCGCAATGACGGCGAGGATGGCCACGACGGCAACCACAATGCCCCAGCCGATGAGCAGTTTGTTCCGCTTGTCCTTCTTAAGCTGCGCCTCGCGGATTTCGCGGGCCTTCTCGCGGGCCTGGGCAGTGCGTTCTGCTTTGGACTGGCGGGGTTCGTTTGCGGGGCTCATCAGTTCCTCGTGTCGTGCGGACAGGTGCGGACCACCTCGGGGCAACTCCCCCAGTTTAGGGGAGAACACCGGAGGCTTGCGCTTTCAAGCAATCATTTCAGCCTGACCAACGGACGAATGGCCCGGAAGATTCCAGCCCGTTAAGGTTGATTAGAGCCATAAGCAACCTTAGGGAGCCCCCCATGCACGGAGCTGTAAGCGACACATCCGACACAAAAACGGAAAGCGCGGCCGTACCCGGCAGCGGCTCAGGCGCCAGCGGGCAGGCCACGGCGCAGGCCACAGCGCATGCCAGCGAGCGCGGCACCAGGGACGCGGGCCAGGACGCCGCCAAGTACGACTTCATGGTGGTCTCCAACCGCCTCCCGGTTGACCGCTGCGCGCCCGGCGAACCCGGTGATGACGGCTCCGGCTGGCGGCGCTCACCCGGCGGCCTGGTAACAGCCCTTGCCCCGATGATGACCAGAACGGACGGCGCCTGGGTGGGATGGCACGGCGCCGCGGACGAGACTGTCGAGCCCTTCAGCCAGGGCGGCATAGACCTCGTCCCGGTACAGCTCAGCAGCGACGACGTCGAGCAGTATTACGAGGGCTTCTCCAACGCCACCCTGTGGCCCCTGTACCACGATGTCATCGCCCCTCCGGAGTTCCACCGGACCTGGTGGGAGTCTTACCGAAGGGTCAACAGAAGGTTCGCCGACGCCGTCGTCCGCACCGCCGATGAAGGCGCAACCGTGTGGGTGCAGGACTACCAGCTGCAGCTGGTGCCGCGGATGCTGCGCCAGGCCCGGCCTGACCTGAAGATCGGCTTCTTCAACCACATCCCCTTCCCGCCGCCGGAAATCTTCGCCCAGCTCCCCTGGCGCCACGCCATCATCGACGGGCTGCTCGGGGCGGACCTGGTGGGCTTCCAGCGCAGCAGCGACGCCGGCAACTTCATGCGTTCGGCCCGGCGCTTCCTCGGCGCCAGCGTCAAGCAGCAGCAGGTCCACGTCAAGGACTCCGACGGCGAGCACACCCACATCGCGCGCGCCCAGGCCTTCCCGATTTCCATCGACGTCCAGCACATCACCGAACTGGCGCGGAAACCCGAGATCATTGAGCGCTCCCGCCAGATACGGCAGGACCTCGGCAACCCCAAGACCATCCTCCTGGGCGTGGACCGGCTGGATTACACCAAGGGCATCGGCCACCGCCTCAAGGCCTACGAAGAGCTCCTGAACGAAGGCAAGCTCAAGGTGGGCGACGCGACGCTGATCCAGGTTGCCAGCCCCAGCCGCGAGCGGGTGGAGCAGTACCGGCTCCTCCGCGAGGAAGTCGAAGGCACCGTGGGCCACATCAACGGCACCTACGACACCATCGAAAACACCGCGGTCCGCTACCTGCACCACAGCTACCCGGTGGAGGAGATGGTCGCGCTCTACCTGGCCGCGGACGTCATGCTGGTCACCGCCCTGCGGGACGGCATGAACCTGGTGGCCAAGGAGTACGTCACCGCCCGCACCAACAACGACGGCGCCCTCGTCCTCAGCGAATTTGCCGGCGCCGCGGACCAGCTCAAGCAGGCGCTGCTGATGAACCCGCACGACATCGACGGCCTCAAGGACGCCGTGATGCGGGCTGTCAATATGACCCCCAAGGAGTCCGCGCGCCGGATGCGGGCCATGCGCAAGCAGATCCTGGACCACGACGTTGACCACTGGTCGGCCGACTTCCTTAACGCCCTCAACGAGAAGGTGGTCCGCGATGACTCCTGAGGCAGAGCACACCGAAGAGGCCGGCAAGCTGACCCTGTCCCCGGAACTGCTGGAGGCCGTGCGCCGCATCGCCGGGACTGACCAGCTGCTGGTGGCCATGGACTTCGACGGCACCATCTCCCCCATCGTTGACCATGCAGGGGACGCACGCCCGCTTCCGCGCTCGGCTGCCGCCTTCGCCGAACTAACGGCACTGCCGCGTACGACGACGGCACTCATCTCCGGGCGGGCACTGGACAGTTTGCGTGCGGTCGCCTCCCCGCCGGAGGAGACCCTGCTGATCGGAAGCCACGGCGCCGAGGCGTGGCTGGGTCCGGGCTCCGCGCCGCTCACCCTCGACCCTGAGCAGCTCGCACTCCTCGACGAGGTCCGGGCTGTCCTGACCGAGATCGTGCAGCTCGCCCCGGGGACTGTCCTGGAGGAGAAGCCCGCCGGCGTCGTGCTGCACACCCGGCTGGCGGCCGACGATGTTGCCGAGGACGCCGTCGCGGCCGCACGTGCAGCACTCCAGGACCGCCCCGGCGTCTACCTCAAGAACGGCAAGCGCGTCCTCGAAACCTCCGTGGTGCACGCGTCCAAGGGCGAGGGCGTCGACTTCCTTCGCCAGGCGACCGGGGCCACCGGCGTGCTCTTCGCCGGCGACGACACCACCGACGAGGACGCCTTGGCCCGCCTCGGGCCGGACGACGTCGGGGTTAAGGTGGGCCTCGACTTCACCCAGGCGCAGTTCCGGGTGGAGGCGCCGGTGCACATCGCTGAACTCCTCGAGGCACTGCTGCGGGAGCGCCGGAAGGCCGTCGCCTCCGGATAGCTGTGCGGCATCTCATATGTGACGTCCGTAACATTTTGTCCGTTTTCCAATTAACCTGACATACTCTTCTTTGTGATGTGGCGCACAGGAACCGTGCGGCGTCACTCGATGCTCCTCGGCCCCGGCCGGGGAGTCATCATGTAGGGCACAACTGAATTACATGAACCATTCACAACGGATCGTCCGGCACGTACCTGCCGGTGAAGGGATTGATAACTGTGGCAACAGTTACTTTTGACAACGCTACGCGTCTGTACCCGGGCACAGAAAAGCCCGCTGTTGACAAGCTCAACATCGAAATCGCCGACGGCGAATTCCTGGTCCTCGTTGGACCCTCCGGTTGCGGCAAGTCCACCTCCCTGCGCATGCTCGCAGGCCTCGAGGACGTCAACGCCGGCCGCATCCTCATTGGCGACCGCGACGTCACCGACGTCCCGCCGAAGGACCGCGACATCGCGATGGTCTTCCAGAACTACGCGCTGTACCCGCACATGACCGTGGCCGACAACATGGGCTTCGCCCTCAAGATCGCCGGCGTCAGCAAGGAAGAGCGCGCCGAGCGTGTCCGCGAAGCCGCAAAGCTCCTGGACCTCGAGCAGTACCTGGACCGCAAGCCCAAGGCCCTCTCCGGCGGCCAGCGCCAGCGTGTTGCCATGGGCCGCGCCATCGTGCGTAACCCGCAGGTCTTCCTCATGGACGAGCCGCTCTCCAACCTGGACGCCAAGCTCCGCGTCCAGACCCGCACCCAGATCGCTTCCCTCACCCGCCGCCTCGGCGTCACCACCGTTTACGTGACGCACGACCAGGTCGAGGCCATGACCATGGGCGACCGCGTTGCGGTCCTCAAGGACGGCCTGCTGATGCAGGTGGACACCCCGCGCAACCTGTACGACCGCCCCAAGAACGTTTTCGTTGCCGGCTTCATCGGCTCCCCGGCCATGAACCTGCTGGAACTTCCCGTGGTCGACGGCGGCGTGCAGTTCGGCGGAACGGTTTACCCCGTGCCGCACGAGATCCTCGACGAGGCCCACGGCCGCACGGTCACCCTGGGCACCCGTCCCGAGGACCTCGAGACCGCCGCCACCGGCGAAGGCCTGCAGGTTGAGGTCGACGTCGTCGAAGAGCTCGGCGCCGACGCCTACGTCTACGGCCACACCACGCTGGACGGCAAGAGCCACGACATCGTGGCCCGCGTCGACGGCCGCCGCCCCCCGATGAAGGGCGAGTCCATCTGGGTCCGGCCGCAGTCCGGCCACGTGCACCTGTTCGACACCAAGACCGGTGAGCGCCTGGGCGACTGACATCGCGGAATAACCGCACGAAAACTGACGGCGGCCCTCCTGACTGGACGGGCCGCCGTCGGGCTTTAACGCCTGCCCTTTTGGGCACCCCCTGCAAAATACGGAAGAATTGACCCATGACCGAGGAACGCAACGCGCAGTGGCACGATGAACCCACCGATTACGGGCAGATCGGCAAACTGCCGCGGTTCGAGGCGGCCAGCGCCAACGACGACAAGGCAGCTTCGGTCGCCAGCAACCTCAACATCACGGCCGCTGCCGCCGACCCGGAGCTCCTGGACCTGCCCTGGCACATCGCGCTTGAGGATTGGCCGGCGGAACACCTGGCCGCACTCCCCCGCGGTATCTCCCGGCACATCGTGCGGTTCGCGCACCTCGGCGGCTCCGTCATCGCCATCAAGGAAACGTCCGAGCACGTGGCCCGCCACGAGTACCACATGCTCCGCAAGCTCGCGCGGCTGGACGTGCCCTGCGTGGAGCCGGTCGCCGTCATCACCGGGCGCACCACGCCGGACGGCCGCCCCCTGAACCCGGTCCTGGTGACCCGCCACCTGAAGTTCTCCATGCCGTACCGCGCGCTGTTCTCGCAGATGCTGCGCAAGGACACGCTCACCCGGCTCATCGACGCACAGGCGCTGCTGCTGGTCCGGCTGCACCTCATCGGTTTCTACTGGGGCGACGTCTCGCTTTCCAACACCCTGTTCCGCCGTGACGCCGGCGCCTTCGCCGCCTACCTGGTGGACGCCGAAACAGGCGAACTGTACCCGGACCTGTCCACCGGCCAGCGCGAGTACGATCTGGAGATCGCCCGCGTCAACATCGCCGGGGAGCTCATGGACCTGCTCGAGGGCGGCCTGATTGAGGAGAAGGTGGACCCGGTGGCCACCAGCGAACTCATCATGGAAAGCTACCGGCGCCTGTGGAGCGAGCTGACGGCCAAGGAGTCCTTCGAACTGGGCGAGCGGTGGCGGGTCGGCGCCCGCATCCGGCGGCTCAACGAACTCGGCTTCGACGTCGAAGAGTACGCGATCAAGACCACCCAGAACGGCTCCACCATCCAACTGCAGCCAAAGGTGGTCGACGCCGGCCACCACATGCGCCGCCTGCTGCGCCTCACCGGGCTGGATGCCCAGGAGAACCAGGCCCGCCGCCTGCTCAACGACATGGACTCCTTCCGGGCGGACAACAACCCGGACATGGACGAGGAATACAGCGCGCACCTGTGGGTCAGCCAGATCTTTGAACCGATCGTCCGGTCCATCCCCCGCGACCTGTCCGGCAAGCTCGAACCCGCCGAGGCCGTGCACGAGGTCCTGGAGCACCGCTGGTACATGTCCGAGAAGCAGGAACGGCACATCCCGTTGGCCGAGGCCGTGCAGTCCTACATCGACTCCATCCTGCGCCACCGCCGCGACGAGGCCGCCATCATGCTGAACCCAGACACGGAGCTGCTGAAGATCCTCTCCGTCGAGACCGAGGAGTCCCGGTACGGCAGCGACGAGTCGATCGACGAGTATCCCGACGCCGACGACTGATATTCCTTAGTAGACCCCGGTAGACGCTCTAGAGGCGCTCTAGATGGCCTTGCCGGGGTTCAGGATGCCTGCGGGGTCGAAGAGGTTCTTGATCCGGCGCTGCAGCTCCCGCAGCGGCTCGGGCTGTTCCAAGCCCAGCCAGCGCAGCTTGTACTGCCCCACGCCGTGCTCGCCCGTGATGGTGCCGCCCATTTCCAGGGCCGCCACGATCGACTCGTCCAGTGCCGCGTTTAAGCGGCGCATGGCGCCTGCGTCCACCGCGTCGTTCACGCGGTCGATCCAGAACGTCGGGTGGAGGTTGCCGTCCCCGGCGTGGGCCACCACCTTCAGCCGAACGGCATGAAGCCCGGCAAGCGCCTCAAGCGCCGCCACGTAGTCCACCAGCCTGGAGCGCGGCACGGCAACGTCCTCGCCCACGCGGTACTCGTCGTCCACCTCCACGCCCCTGCTGTTGCGCCGCAGCTCCACCAGCTGCTCCGCTTCCGCACTGGCCTCGGTGGTGACCACGGCACCGCCGGCGGCGAGGACCTGGCGCACGATGTCGGCCTCTGCCGCCGCCCCGAAGCCGTCGGTCTGGACCAGGAGCAGGGACGCTCCCCGCGACGCGAGGTCCGAGCCGTGCAGCTCGTCCAGCTGGGCGAGGGAGCCGCCGTCGAGCAGTTCCATGATGGCGGGCTGCACGCGGGCCTTGCCGACGGCGAGCACGCCGGCCGCCGCCTGCCGGAAGTCAGGGTAGAACGCGGCGATGGTGTGCACTTCGCGGGGCAGGTACTTCAGCCGGACCGTAGCGCCGACCACGATGCCCAAGGTTCCCTCGGAGCCGACGAAAAGCCCTGTCAGGTCGTAACCGGCCACGCCTTTGAAGGTCTGGTGACCGGTGTGCAGCAGCGACCCGTCCGCAAGGACGACGTCCAGGGCCAGCACCGAATCACGCGTTACCCCGTATTTGGCACAGCGTAGTCCGCCGGCGTTGGTGGCCACGTTGCCGCCGATGGTGGACATTCTGAAGCTGGCGGGATCGGGAGCGAACATGAGTCCGTGCGCCGCGGCTGCGTCGTTCAGGTCGGCGTTGATGACGCCGGGTTCGACGACGGCGGTCTCGTCATCCGCGTTGAGCTCCAGTATGCGGTTCATCCGTTCCAGGCCAAGGACCACGCATCCCTCGCTGGCATGGGCGCCGCCAGAGACCCCGGTCCCGGCGCCGCGCGGCACCAGCGGCACATTCCGGGCAGCGCAGGCTTTGACCGTGGCCTGGACATCGTCGACAGTCTCCGCCAGCACCACAGCCGCCGGAAGCCGGTAGTCCACCACCGGGGCCTGGTCCACCGCGTACACGGCAAGTGTGGCCTCGTCCCGCAGTACCTTGCCCGGGCCGAGGATTGATGTCAGTTCATCGGCGATGCTGCCCATGGGTCTCCTGTTCACTCCACTTGGCTTCAGTCTAGGTGCCGGAGACCGGCTCTGCTCGCCCGCTCCCTACTCGGCGGCGCCGCCCATGAACCTCACGTAGCGGCTGAGCACCTCGGGCCAGTCCTTTTCCCACGCGGCGCGGGTGTTGGAGGGATCCTCGGCCCCCTCCCAGCCGTCGTGGATCACCCGCACCTCGGTGCCTTCCGCAACGCCCCGGAAGACAACCCGAAGCTCGGTGGACCACAGGGCGGTGCTGCCGGGGTACCAGGAGGCGTGGAAGGACAGCGGCGGCTGCCAGTCATCAATGGTTCCCCAGATGGTGCTCCGGCCGTCGTCAGCGGACTCCAGGATAAGGTTCTCCTCGAACTCCACATAGGAACCTGGACCATAGACACTGTTGCTCTCCATGGGCCACCAGAGATGCGTATGGTCGGTGAAGCCCATGAACGCCCGGGACACAGGACCGGGAACCATAACAGTGCAGATAACGGCGTCCAGGTCATCTGCCGGCCCGGGCGCATTGCCGCCGGCGGCGTGGCTGAAGAGGTTTTCCATGGCTACCAACTCTACCGGCCCGGAGTCCCACTCCCCCAGCGGGGAAGGACTGAGAGAGCATCGGTGTAAAACCCGCAGGAGGTGAGGACGCGTCGGTGAAAAACCTGCAGGACGTGAGGACGCGTCGGTGAAAAACCCGCAAGACGTGAGGACGCGTCGGTGAAAAACCTGCAGGACGTGAGGACGCGTCGGTGAAAAACCCGCAAGAGGTGAGGACGCGTCGGGGAGAAGTCGCATCAAACAAGACGCGTCCTCAGATCCTGCCGTCTCCTTACCGACGCGTCCTCAGATCCTGCCGGGTGAGTACCGACGCTTCCTCAGTTCCTGCCGTCTCCTGGCATACGCGTCCTCAGATCCTGCCGTCTCCAGCCGGACGCGTCGTCTGATCCTGCCGTCTCCTGCCTGACGCGTCCTCAGATCCTGCCGTCTCCAGCCGGACGCGTCGTCTGATCCTGCCGTCTCCTTACCGACGCATCCTCAGTTCCTGCCGTTTCCGGCCGGACGCGTCGTCTGATCCTGCCGCTTCAACCCTGACGCGTCCTCAGTTCCTGCCGTCTCCCGGCATGGGCTTCCTCGCCGGCGGCCGGGGGGGTGCGGGAGCGTTTGGTACCAGGCGACAAGGAGTGAGGGAGGGTCGGTGAAAAACCTGCAGGAGGTGAGGAAGGGTTTGAGTGGGATGGGTTTGAGTGCCCGGAGGGGTTTGGTTGTTGGGGAGGGGTTTGGTTGTTAAAAGGGTCAGGCCCCGACGTTTCATTGTCGGGGCCTGAGCCGTGAATAGTGTCCGGCGGTGACCTACTCTCCCACACCCTCCCGGGTGCAGTACCATCGGCGCTGTGGGTCTTAGCTTCCGGGTTCGGAATGGGACCGG
>NZ_JBHVBL010000043.1:0-34926 GCF_042668165.1 Arthrobacter sp. NPDC057388 | reverse complement strand
ACCACGGGGGTGGGCGGCCCGGCAATTCAACCAATCAATAAAAAATCGGTATCAATAAACTTGGCACACTATTGAGTTCTCAAACAACAGACACATTCGAATACTTCAGAAACGGCTCAATCTGATATTTCGGATTATCCGTTTCGCATTTCTTCGCTGCGATGTTTCCAGCTTATTTCATTCATTTTCACTTTGCAAATCCAGGCTTTTCACCGGAAATTCACTTCAACGAATGAATCCGCCCAGCACTAATGGAAGCTTTTCTTCTTTCATGAATTGAAGGTGAAGAATTGCTTCTCAGTGAAGGGGGTTTGTCCCCGCTCAGCGGCGGCGACTCAAAAGACAATACACGCTCCCCCACGGCCGTGCAAATCGGCCGCGGAGAAGCGTGCATTCGGTGGGTTCGGGTGCTAGGCGTTCGGGTGCGGGCAGTTCAACTGCCAGGCGCTGAAGCGCTAGGCGCCGGTCACCTGTACTGTTGCCAGGTTCTTTTTGCCGCGGCGCAGCAGCAGGTACTTGCCGTGCAGCAGCTGGGTCGAGGGAATCACTGCGTCCGGGTCCGAGATTTTGGCGTTGTTGACGTAGGCGCCGCCTTCTCCAACGATCCGCCGCGCTGCGGACTTGCTGTCCGAGAGCCCCGAGGCAACAAGCAGATCAATAATGCCGAGGCCCGTCCCCTCCACAGAAGCGGACGGCAGTTCTGCGGTCGCCGCGGCAAGCGTCTGCTCGTCCAGCATTGACAGGTCGCCGTTGCCAAAGACCGCGGCGGAGGCGGCAATGACTTTTTCGGTGGCTTCGACGCCGTGGACCAGCGAGGTCACTTCGTAGGCGAGCTTCCGCTGTCCCTCACGGGCAAAGGGACGCTCGGCCACGGAAGTACCCAGTTCATCGATCTCGGCACGGGTCAGGAAGGTGAACACCTTGAGCCGGTCCACAACGTCGGCGTCAGCGGTGTTCAGCCAGAACTGGTAGAAGGTGTACGGGCTGACCATGGCAGCATCCAGCCAGATGGCGTTGCCTTCGCTCTTGCCGAACTTGGTGCCGTCAGCGTTGGTGATCAGCGGAGTGCCAAGTGCGTGGACCGTCTTGCCTTCCACCTTGCGGATGAGTTCGGTGCCGCTGGTGAGGTTGCCCCACTGGTCGGAGCCGCCGGTCTGCAGGACGCAGCCGTAGTCGCGGTAGAGCTGCAGGTAGTCCATGCCCTGCAGGATCTGGTAGCTGAACTCCGTGTAGCTGATGCCTTCCTCGGAGCTGAGGCGGGAGGCGACGGCGTCCTTGCGCAGCATGGTGCCCACACGGAAGTGCTTGCCGACTTCGCGAAGGAAATCGATCGCGCTGAGCGGGGCAGTCCAGTCGAGGTTGTTGACCATGCGGGCTGCGTTGGCGCCGTCGAAGCTGAGGAAGCGGCGGACCTGAGCCTGCAGGTAGCCGACCCACTCCGACACTGTGTCCTTCGTGTTCAGCGTGCGCTCCGCCGTCGGACGCGGGTCACCGATCAGGCCGGTTGAGCCGCCGACGAGACCCAACGGCTTGTGGCCGGCCAGCTGGAGGCGCCTCATGAGCAGGAGCTGGACCAGGTTCCCCAGGTGGAGGCTCGGCGCCGTCGGGTCGAATCCGCAGTAATACGTGACCGGTTCCCCGGCGAGGAGCTTCTCCAGTTCCACCTCGTCGGTGGATACGTGGACGAGGCCGCGCCATTTGAGCTCCTGCCAGATGTTGGCGAAGCTGGGGTCGTTCTGCTGGGATTCGAGGTCGTTTAGTTGTGACACGCCTTCTAAGTTAGCAGGATCAGCCTAACGCTCGATGCCCGCCGGAACGTCTGCGGCCGCAATCAGCCGGAGCCGCTGTGTGGGCCGGGTCATGGCAACGTAGAGATCGCCGACCCTGCCGTGTTCGTGGTTCAGCATGGCGCTCGGTTCCAGGACCACGACGCCGTCGAACTCAAGGCCCTTGGCTTCCCGCGGGCTGATGACCACCAGGTCCTGTTCATAGCTGCCGGCACCGGTGCCCAGGCGGGAACCGTACTCGGCGCGCAGGGCGGCCGTGGCGTCCCGCAGCAGGTCGCCGTCGGCAATGACGGCGAGCAGGCCGCCGTCGAGCGCTTCAAGCTCCTCGGGGAGGACCTCCACCAGACGCTGTACCAGCGCGCCATGGTCCACGCGGTCAATGACCGGCGACCAGCGGCCTTCCCGGACTGCCTTCGGGGCGGAGACCACCAGGCCGGCGGCGTTGGCCATGCGGGCCGCTGCCTCGGCGATTTGCGACGGCGTGCGGTAGTTGACCGTGAGCTCCTCCAGCTGCCAGCGGTCGCCGAACATCGGGGCGAGGGCGCCCTGCCAGGACTTCGCCCCGGCCACGGAACTGGTCTGGGCGATGTCCCCCACAATGGTGAACGACTTGAGCGGGCAGCGGCGGACCAGGAGCCGCCACTGCATGGGCGACAGTTCCTGTGCCTCGTCGACGACGATATGGCCGAAGGCCCAGGTGCGGTCACTGGTGGCCCGCTCGGCAGCCGTCAGGCGGGCCTCGCGTTCCTCGTTTTGCTCAACGAGTTCCTCAGCGGACATCAGCACGTCGACGCCGGCAGATTCCATGTTGACCAGGGTCTGCCGGGCGTTGGCCAGGGCGCGGGCACGGTCCTGCTCCTGCTGGGCCAGGCCCCGGCCGGCAGCGGGATCCAGTTCGCCAAGGAGTTCGGCCGCCTCGTCGAGCAGGGGAACGTCGGCCTCTGTCCACGGGGCATCGGGAGCCCGCAGCAGGAGCTCGCGTTCCCGCGCGGTCAGTCCGGGGGTGCAGGCTTCGAGGAGCGCGGGTTTGCTGAGGAGCTCGCTGACGAGCTTCTCAGGCGTCATCGGCATCCAGCACAGGTTCAGCGCGATACGCACATCCCGGGCAGTGCGGACGTCCTCGGCAAGGTAGGAGCGGTCGGCGTTGTTGCCGATGTTCCCGGCTTCGACGAGTTCGGTCATCTGCTCGGTCAGCTCGCGGAGCAGGATCTTGACGAACGTGACGCGGGCCTCGTTGTGCGGCTTGCCAGTCGAACGGGCGCGGTCACGGGCACGGCGGACCTGCCGTGGCGTGAGCGTCAGCTTGCGGCCGTCGACTTCAAGAATCCGGTTTTCGGCGGGGATGCGCTGCCGGTTGGCCACCGCGTTGGCGATGACCTCGGCCATGTCCAGCCGGCCCTTGATGGCGGCCACGTCGGCCTCCTGCTCGGGCACCGCATTGATGCCCGGCATGAGCCGGCCAAGGCTGGCCATGACCACACCGGTTTCACCCAGGGACGGCAGGACGCGCTCGATGTACTTCATGAACGACGACGACGGCCCCACCAGCAGCACGCCGGCGGACTTGAGCCGGTCACGGTGGGTGTAGAGCAGGTAGGCGGCACGGTGCAGCGCCACGGCCGTCTTGCCGGTGCCGGGTCCGCCCTGGACCACGAGGGCGCCGGAAATTGAGGACCGGATGATGCGGTCCTGCTCGGACTGGATGGTGCCCACGATGTCGGACATCCGGCCCGTGCGCTTGGAGTTCAGCGCGGCCAGCAGGGCACCCTCGCCCTGCAGGGAATCGGCATCAGAGAGCATGTCGGCGTCCAGGACGTCGTCCTCGATGGCCTTGACCTCACGGCCCTGCAGGATCAGGTGCCGGCGGCGGCGGACACCCTGGCGGTCAAAGGCGGTGGCCTGGTAGAAGTGGCCGGCCTCGGGTGCGCGCCAGTCGACCATCAGCCGGACGAGGTCCTCGGTGGTGAGCCCGATGCGGCCGATGTACTGCGCCTCGCCGGAGTCCAGGTCGAGCCGGCCGAACACGAGGCGGTCGTCGACGGCGTCAAGCTGGGCAAGGCGGTCCTCGTACAGGGCCGCGAAGGCGTCGCGTTCGGAGACGTTCTGCATGGTGCCGACGGCGCCCGCGCGGCGCACCTGCGCCAGCTGGGCGCGCTTTTCCTCGCGCAGTTCATCAAGCCGGGCATAAAGACCGGCTACGTAGTCCCGTTCGTGGGCCAAATCGGCGTCGTGCATCGTTCCCCTATCGCAAAAGACAGACCGTCCATTCTATAACCTTTTCGGCTGGCGTGGCGGCTGTTTGAGCTGCATAAAGCAGGTTATCTCAGAGGCGCAGCAGCGACCGCACGCGGTGCCCGGCAAGGGCGGAGCGGCCGCGCAGTTCGCCGAGTTCCATCACCACACCCACACCTGACACGTGGACACCGCAGCGTTCAAACAGGCGTGCAGCTGCCCCGAGCGTGCCTCCGGTGGCGAGGACGTCGTCGAGGATCAGCACCCGGCTGCCGCGGGCCAGGTCCGTTTTGTGAAGTTCCAGAGTGGAAGTCCCGTACTCCAGGGCGTAGTCCTCCGAGTACACCTCACGCGGAAGTTTTCCGGCCTTGCGCACTGTGACCACGCCGGTCCCGGTGGCGTAGGCCGCGGCCGAGGCTAGCAGGAAACCCCGCGCCTCAACGCCGGCGACGGCGTCGAACTGCCCCTTGAACGGTTCAACGAGTGCGTCAACTACCGCCCGGAAGGCGGTGCCGTCCGCGAAGACCGGAGTCAGGTCTTTGAAGGTGATGCCGGGCTTGGGGTAGTCCGGAACAGTCGCGCAGAGGTTATTGATGAGTTCATCCACGGGACGGGATTTGGGCGCAGAAGCATGTTCGCTGTGGTTCACCCGTCAAGCCTACGCCCGCGGCGGACGGGCCTTGGCAGCCTTGTAACGGGAGACCGTCGGGTCTCCTGTCAGCCAGAACCGCCATGGATAGTCGTGCGTGCCGCCGTGCCCGGCGACTCCCACCCGCGGCCCCGTGCTGACGTGGGCGGCGGGTGCATGCGGCAGCACCAGGCTGAAGGGAGCGTTCAGGGCGTCCCGCCCGCTGTCCCCGGTGGTCAGCCCGAGCGCCGTGGCCAGCCTCGCGGGTCCGCTGGCCAGGTCCTTCGGCGCCTTCGACGTCGGCCGGCGCGCCGAAGCCAACTCGCGGCCCTCCACGATTTCGCCCGCGCGCAACAGGACGGCCGAAGCGTGGCCCGCCGGGCCGCAGACGATGTTGGCGCAGTAATGCATGCCATATGTGAAGTAGACGTACAGGTGCCCGGCCGGGCCGAACATGGGCGCGTTCCGGCGGGTCGGCCCCCGGTACGTGTGGGAACCCGGATCAGGGTGCAGGGAATCGACAGGTCCCATGTAGGCCTCAAGTTCGGTGAGCCGGACTGCGACTGAACCTTCTCCGCTGGCATGCGTCAGGACGGCGCCAAGGAGCAGCGGGGCGATTTCCCGCGCATCGCCGGACAGGAACTGCCGCAAGGGGCCGCTGGTGGTCATGCCCCGACTCTACCGAAGCCCCGCCGGCGGCCTGTCCCGGGCCGGAAGTCCCTCACGGCCATGTCCGATTTCCGCTAGCACGGTCCTCCGGCGGCTGGCAGGATGGAGTCATGGACTTCTGGCAGCGCTACCGCGCCATCGACGCGCGGGACACCCGTTTCGACGGGCAGTTCTACACGGCGGTGCGGACCACCGGGATCTACTGCAGGCCTTCGTGCCCGGCACGGACTCCAAAGGCGGAGAACGTCACCTTCTATGAAACCTCCGCCGCCGCCCACGAGGCCGGGTACCGCGCGTGCAAGCGCTGTCTCCCGGAGGCCGTGCCCGGAACACCGGCCTGGAACCTCCGCTCGGACATAGCCGGCCGGGCCATGCGCCTGATCAACGACGGCGTGATCAACCGCGACGGAGTCGAGGGACTGGCCGCGCGGCTGGGCTATTCGTCCCGCCAGCTGAACCGGATCCTCAGCCATGAGCTTGGCGCCGGCCCCCTGTCCCTGGCGCGGGCCAGCCGGGCACAGACCGCGCGCACCCTGCTGGTTTCCACCACAATGAAGCTCGCGGACGTCGCCTTCGCCGCGGGGTTCAGCAGCGTCCGCCAGTTCAACGGGACCATGGCCGAGGTGTTCGACATGACGCCGACCGCCCTGCGGGGCACCGCCCGGCACCACCCGCCGGCCCCGGCGAGCACCTCGCTCACGCTGGCCCTCCCCTACCGCGAGCCGTTCGATCCCGGCGTGTTCAGTTTCCTCGCCGTCCGCGCCATTCCGGGGATCGAGGCCGGAACTGCCAGCTCCTACGCCCGGACGCTGCGGCTCCCGCACGGGGATGCGCGGTTCAGCGTGGAGTACGCAGGGGCCGGGAACGCGGGAAACAGGACGGGAGAGTACGACGGCGGGCCGCACGGGCGGCCGCTGGTACTCACCATCGGCGCGGTGGACCTGAGGGACCTGCCGGCCCTGCTGAGCAGGGTGCGCCGGCTTTTCGACCTCGACGCCGATCCGGTCGCCATCGACGGCGCACTCAGTGCCGACCCCCGGCTTTCGGCGTCCGTGGCGGCAGCCCCGGGGATCCGGCTGCCGGGGGCGCTGGATCCGCAGGAGTTGCTGGTCCGGGCCATGGTGGGGCAGCAGATCACGGTGGCCGCGGCCCGCACCGCCCTTACGCAGCTGGCCGCTGCCGGCAGTCCCAGCGCTGCCCCGGGCGACGGGCTTTCCCGGCTGTTCCCGTCACCAGCGCAGATCGCCGAAGCCGGCGCCGGGCTGCTCCGCGGGCCGCAGCGCAGGACGGAGTCACTGCTGGCCGTCGCCACGGCACTGGCCGAAGGGACGCTGGACTTTGGCTACGGGGACGACCTGCCCGGCCTTTCCGCCAAGCTGCTGCCGTTGCCCGGCGTCGGGCCCTGGACCGTGGGGTATACGGCCATGCGGGTCCTCGGCGCACCGGACGTTTTCCTCGCCAATGACGCCGCGGTGCGCAACGGTATCCGGGCGCTGGCCGCTGAATTCAGGGATCCCGGCGGTTCAGCTGATCCCGGCGGCGTGGCGCTGAGAGCCGGTGCGGCGCCGGCAACCGGAACCCGCGAAAGTGGCGGCGCGCCGTCGTCGGACTTCCGTGAAGCCAGCCCGTGGCGTTCGTACGCCACCATGCACCTCTGGCGGGCCGCCGCGGCCGTGCCTAGAACCTCCACCGCCCGCCGGGGCGCAGACAGTGAAAGAAGCAGTGCAATGAAAGAAACAGTGCAATGAAAGAAGCAGTCCGATGAAAGCCCAGCTCCTCACCATGGCGACGCCGGACGGACCGTTCACGATCATCGCCCGTGACGGTGTGGTGCTCGCCTCGGGATGGACGGACGATCCGACGGACCTTACGGGCCAGATCCATCCGGAGCTGCTGCCCGATGCTTTCGAAGCGGTGGAGCACCTCGGCCCGATTTCGGCAGCGGTCGAGGCCTTCTATGCGGGCGATCCGGCGCCGGCCATGAGCGTGCCCGTGCTGCAGAAGTCAGGCCCGTTCCGCGCGCATGCCTGGGACGTGCTGCGCACCGTCAGCCCGGGGGCGCCCGTCACCTATACCGAATACGCGGAGCTGTCCGGCAACGCCAAGGCGGTCCGGGCCGCCGCCAGCGCCTGTGCCGTCAACGCCGCGGCGCTGTTCGTTCCGTGCCACCGGGTGGTCCGCACCGACGGCACGATGGGCGGCTTCCGCTGGGGGCTGCGCATCAAGGAAAGCCTGCTGGCCCGCGAAAAGCAGGGGCTCGCCGCCGGTTGAGCTGAGCCCGGCGGGCTCGGCTGGCTGCCCTACTTGGCGGGCACCCCGGACGGCCAGGGCAGCAGTTCCGGCAGGTCCACGCTGTCGGCAGCGGCCGAGGCGCGCAGGCTGCCCAGCGAGGGTTCGCGTCCGGCGAGCCAGGCCGCGATGTCCGTCACCATCCCGCTGATGACGGTGGAGCGGCCGCCGTCGCCGACCGCCACGGGAGGCAGGCCGAGCGGCTGCAGCACCAGCCTTTGACCATCGGGCACGCGTGCGGCCAGGAAACTGAACAGGTGCTCGCAGAACTGCCTGCTCCAGGTTTCCGGGCCGCGGCCGGTGTTGAGGTCGGCGGCGTGGATCACCAGCTCCCGCCAGAGCGCAAAGCCGCCGTCCAGCACCACTCCCCCGCGGTAGGAAATTGGCGCATGCCAGCCGCCGGCACCGGGCACGTCATCCAGCGCATCGAAGGCGCGCAGTGCCCGGCCCAGAGCTGAGTCCAGATCCGCGCGGTGCTGCTCCAGCGCATGTCCGGCGCTCATTTCGATGGCTTTCGTGCGGCCGTCATAGCCGCCGTCGTACAGGTCCACCGTTTCCCCGCGCGCGGCGTATTCGAGCTGCCGTGCCATCGCGTTGGAGATGCCCGCGATATGCGCGAGGACATGCCCGCGGGTCCAGCCCGGCAGGGCCGACGGCCCCGGGACATCAGCATCGGTGAGTTTCGCTGCCAGGGAGGTCACGGTGTGGGCCGCTTTGTGGAGTTCGGCGCGCAGTGCGTCCGGTGTGATGGCGGTCATAACGCTCATCGTAGCGGTCCCCACCGGCTCCCTGCCTTCGCAAGCTCAGGCCGGGGCCCTCGCCGGCCTGGGCCCACCCGGTAAACGGGAGATGGCACCTCACGGCAATGTCTGTGAAACACACTGCCGCGAGATGCCATCTCGATGACCGTTGCGCTGATTACCCTGCGTAGTCGCGGACGCCCTTAAGCTCGCCTTCCAGCGCAGCAAGCTGGCGTTCGACGGCGGCCGGTGCCGTGCCGCCCTGCGAGTTCCGGCTGTTGAGGGAGCCTTCCGTGCTGAGGACACTGCGGACTTCCGGCGTGAGGTGCTCCGAAATGGCGGCATACTCCTCATCCGTCAGGTCCCACAGTTCCACGTTGCGGCTTTCAGCCTGCTTCACGGCGGCACCGGACAGTTCGTGCGCTTCGCGGAAGGGCACGCCCTGGCGGACCAGCCATTCGGCGATGTCCGTGGCCAGAGCGAAGCCCTGCGGTGCCAGCGACTCCATCCGGTCCGCATTGAACTTCAGCGTGGCGATCATGCCCGAAACTGCCGGCAGCAGCAGCTCCAGCGTGTCCGCGGCGTCGAACACCGGCTCCTTGTCCTCCTGCAGGTCGCGGTTGTATGCGAGCGGGAGGCCCTTGAGCGTGGCCAGCAGGCCGGTAAGGTCGCCGATCAGGCGGCCGGCCTTGCCGCGGGCCAGCTCGGCCACGTCGGGGTTCTTCTTCTGCGGCATGATGGACGATCCCGTGGAGTACGAATCGTGCAGCGTGACGAAGGAGAACTCCTTGGTGGCCCAGAAGATGACTTCCTCCGAAACCCGGGAAAGGTCCACGCCGATCATCGCGGCCACCCAGGCGAACTCGGCGAAGACATCGCGGGACGCGGTGCCGTCGATCGAGTTGTGGACGGCCGAGTAGAAGCCCAGGTCCGCGGCCACGGCCTCGGGGTCCAGGCCAAGCGAGGAGCCGGCCAAGGCGCCCGATCCGTACGGCGAAACGCCGGCGCGCTTGTCCCAGTCCTGGAGCCGCTGCACGTCGCGCAGCAGCGCCCAGGCGTGGGCCAGCAGGTGGTGGCTGAGCAGCACGGGCTGGGCGTGCTGCAGGTGGGTGCGGCCGGGCATCGCCACGCCGGGGTGGGCTTTGGCCTGCTCCACGAGGGCGTCGATGGTGGCCAGGACGCCGCGGGCGATGATCCGGGCGTGGTCACGCAGGAACATGCGGCCCAGGGTGGCCACCTGGTCGTTGCGCGAACGGCCCGCCCGGAGCTTGCCGCCGAGCTGCGGTCCGGCGCGCTCGATCAGCCCGCGTTCCAGCGAACCGTGCACGTCCTCATCGGATTCCGCCGGAACGTAGGCGCCCGAGGCGACGTCCGCGTCCAGCTGGTCCAGGGCGGCGAGCATGCCTTTGAGTTCGGCTTCGTCCAGCAGTCCGGCCTTGTGCAGCACGCGCGCGTGCGCCTTGGAACCGGCGATGTCGTAGCGGGCCAGGCGCCAGTCGAAGTGCGTCGACTTGCTCAGCGCCGCAAGGGCATCCGCGGGGCCGCCGGCGAACCGGCCGCCCCAGAGGGCGCCGGTGTTTGTCGCTTCCGACTTGGTGCTTTCGCTCCCCATTGGGGTTACTCTCCCGCGACCCGGATGTCGCGGCCGGAGGCAACCTTGGCGGACATGCCCCACAGCTCGATGAAGCCGCGCGCCATGGACTGGTCGAAGGTGTCGCCGGTGTCGTAGGTGGCGAGGTTGAAGTCGTAGAGCGCGGTCTCGGAGCGGCGTCCGTTGACGATCGCCTGGCCGCCGTGCAGCACCATGCGGATGTCGCCGGTGACGTACTTCTGGGTGTCCTCGATGAAGGCGTCCAGGGAGCGCTTCAGCGGGGAGAACCACTGGCCGTCGTACACCAGTTCGGCCCAGCGCTGGCCAACGGTGGCCTTGAAGCGGGCCTGCTCGCGCTCAATGGTGACGTCCTCGAGGTGCTTGTGCGCGGTGATCAGCGCCATGGCACCCGGAGCCTCATAGATTTCGCGGGACTTGATGCCCACGAGGCGGTCCTCGACAACGTCGATGCGGCCCACACCCTGCGCGCCGGCGCGGCGGTTCAGTTCCTTGATGGCCTGCAGCGGGGTGACCTTCACGCCGTCGATCGCCACCGGAACACCGGCTTCAAAGGAGATGGTGACCTCGTCCGGCGCCGGCGGGAATTCCGGCGTGGCGGTGTAGTCGTAGATATCCTTGGTGGGGGCGTTCCAGATGTCCTCAAGGTAGCCCGTTTCGACGGCGCGTCCCCAGACGTTCTGGTCGATCGAGTACGGGTTCTTCTTCGTGGTCTCGATGGGCAGGCCCTTTTCCTCGGCGAAGGCGATGGCCTTGTCGCGGGTCAGGGCGAGGTCGCGGACGGGTGCGATGCACTTCAGGTCCGGGCCGAGGGTCTGGATGCCCACCTCGAAGCGGACCTGGTCGTTGCCCTTGCCGGTGCAGCCGTGGGCGACGGTGGTGGCGCCGAATTCACGGGCCGCCTTCACCAGGTGCTTGACGATGACCGGGCGGGAGATGGCCGAAACCAGGGGGTAGTGGCCCTGGTAGAGGGCGTTGGCCTTCAGCGTGGGCACGCAGTATTCGTTGGCGAACTCGTCGGACGCGTCGGCCACGTAGGCCTCGACGGCGCCGCAGCCGAGGGCGCGCTGGCGGATGGTTTCCAGGGATTCGCCGCCCTGTCCGACGTCGACCGCCACGGCGATGACCTCGGCGCCGGTGGCTTCACCGATCCAGCCGATGGCTACGGAGGTATCCAGGCCACCTGAGTAGGCCAGAACAATACGCTCAGTCACGGAACATGCTCCTTAGTTGTTGTTTGTGTTTTCGTTTGTCTTGAAAAGCAGGGGCGGGCGCGCGCGAGGGTGCGGCGGGACTACTGGCCGGCTTCCTCGGCGAGCTGCAGGAACCGGGCTGCCAGGTCAGGGCCGCCCAGCGGGTCCCGGGCCACGAGCAGCACGGTGTCGTCCCCGGCGATGGTGCCCAGGATCGAGGGCATCACCGAATGGTCGATGGCGAGGGCGAGGAAGTTCGCCGCGCCGGGCGGCGTGCGGAGTACCACGAGGTTGGCCGAAGCCTCGGCCGTGACCAGCAGTTCGCCGCAGAGCCGCGCGAGCCTGGCATCGAGGATTTCCTGGCTTACCCCGCTCTTGGCCGCCCGCTCCCCGCCTTCGCCGGGGACGGCGTACACCAGCACGCCCTCTTTGCCCCGGACGCGGACGGCACCGAGCTCGACGAGGTCGCGCGACAGCGTGGCCTGGGTGACCTGCACGCCGTCGTCCGCGAGCAGCGCCGCAAGCTCCGCCTGGGAACGCACCGATTCGCCGGTCAGGATCGCGGTGATCCGCGCCTGGCGGGCGGTTTTGGTGGCCGGGCTGGCCCCGGGGGCCGCCGGGTTGGTGGACACTAGAACGTGCTCTCCCCGGTGCCCTCAACGGGGGAAAGCCCGTCGACGAAAGCCAGCCCGGACCGGTGCATGAGCCACGCCATGAGTGCCTTCTGCGCATGCAGGCGGTTCTCGGCCTCGTCCCACACGATGGACTGCGGGCCGTCGATCACGCCCGCCGAGATTTCGTAGCCGCGGTAGGCGGGCAGGCAGTGCAGGACCACGGCGTCAGCGGCGGCCTGGGCCAGCGCGGCTTCGTCCACGGAGTATTCACGGAACAGCTGCAGCCGTGCTTCCTTCTCCGCTTCCTGTCCCATGGACACCCACGTGTCGGTGGCCACGACGTCGGCTCCCTTGAGTGCCTCCGCCGCGTCGGTGGTGACCAGCACGGAGCCTCCGGTTTCGGCTGCGCGTTCCTGGGCGGCGGCAACGATGTCCGCAGCCGGCAGGTAACCCTCGGGCCCGGCGATGCGGACGTGCATGCCGGCCGTGACGCCGGCCAGCAGGTAGGAGTTGGCCATGTTGTTGGCGGCGTCGCCGAGGTAGGCCATGGTGAGGCCCTTGAGTTCGCTCTTGTGCTCCTTGACCGTCAGCAGGTCGGCGAGCAGCTGGCAGGGGTGGTAGTCGTCACACAGGGCGTTGATGACCGGAACCCGGGAGTTTTCGGCCATGGCAACGAGGCCGGAGTGCGCGCCGGTCCGCCACACGATGGTGGAGACCATGCGTTCAAGGACCTTGGCGGTGTCCTCGACCGATTCCTTGTGGCCGATCTGTGCTTCGCCGGGGTTGATGATCAGGGCGTTGCCGCCCATGTCCGCCACGCCGGTGGCGAAAGAGACCCGGGTCCGGGTGGAGGTCTTGTCGAAGATGACTGCAACGGTTTTGCGGCCGCTGCCTTCGGCGGCGAACGGCTGGACGCTGTACGGCGCGGCCTTCATGCGGCCGGCGAGCTCCAGGACTTCCGCCTGCTCGGCAGGGCTGAGGTCCGTGTCCTTCAGGAAGTGGCGGATGGTGGAAGTCACTGTGCGTCCTTTGCGGTTTGCAGGATGGCCGGCAGGGCGGCCAGGAAGCGGTCCGCCTGCTCGGTGGTGAGGATGAGCGGCGGGGCCAGGCGGATGGTGTGCGGGCCGGGGCTGTTGATGATGAAGCCGGCATCCAGGGCCGCGGTCACGGCGGCGGCGGCGACGTCGGCGTCCAGGTCGAAGCCGATCAGCAGCCCCTCGCCGCGCACCTCCGTGACACCGTCGACGCCGGCCAGCGACGTCCGGACGTGCTCACCCACGGTGCGGACGTTGTCCAGCACCTGCTGGCTTTCGATGGCATGCAGCGTAGCCAGCGCAGCAGCGGTGGCCACCGGGTTCCCGCCGAAGGTGGTGCCGTGCTGCCCTGCGGACAGGAGCGACGACGTTTTCTCGCCGAAAGTGATGAGCGCGCCGATCGGGAAGCCGCCGCCGAGGCCCTTGGCGAGGGTGATGGCGTCGGGCACGATCCCGGCGTCCTCACTGGCCAGCCACTTGCCCGTGCGGGCAATACCGGTCTGCACTTCATCCAGGATCAGCAGGGCGCCGGCCTCCGCCGTGGCTTCGCGGGCCGCCTTCAGATAGCCGGCTGGCAGGGGCCGGACGCCTGCCTCACCCTGGATGGGCTCGAGGAAGACGGCCGCCACGGTGTCGTCGACGGCGTTGCGCAGGGCTTCGATGTCCCCGAACGGAATGTGCTCCACTCCCCCGGGCACAGGCTCGAAGGGGGTCCGGTAGGCCTCCTTCGCGGTGAGCGCCAGCGCGCCCATGGTCCGGCCGTGGAATGCGCCCTCGAGCGCGATGATCCGGGTCCGGGACTTGCCGCCGGCCTCTCCCGTTGCGGAACCCGAATTCCGGCGGGCCAGCTTGAAGGCGGCCTCGTTGGCTTCGGTGCCGGAGTTCGTGAAGAACACCTTGGAGCCGGCCGGTGCAGCACTGAGTTCCAGGAGCTTTTCGGCCAGGGCGATCTGGGTGGGGCTGGTGAAGAAGTTGGAGACGTGCCCCAGGGTGGCCAGCTGGCTGGAGATCACCGAGGTCACGAAGGGGTGGGCGTGGCCCAGCGCATTGACGGCAATACCGCCGAGGAGGTCCAGGTATTCCTTGCCGTCGGCGTCCCACACGAGGCAGCCGGCGCCGCGGACCAGCACGCGCTGCGGCGTGCCGAAGACTCCCATCAGCGACGAGGAGTAGCGGGCGAGCCACTCGGAGCCGCTGCTGCTGGGGACGATGGTGGTTGCGGCGGCCTCCGCAGCTGGGTGGGCCTGGCTCACGTCAACAGTGTCGTTCATGCGTTCGTCTCCTCGTCCGGGACCACCTGGGTGCCGATGCCCGCCGTCGTAAATGTTTCCAGCAGCATTGAGTGCGGCAGCCGGCCGTCCACAATGTGCGCCCGTTCCACGCCCTCGTCGATGGCCTTCAGGCAGGCGGCCATCTTGGGAATCATGCCGGATTCCAGTTTGGGCAGCATGTCCCGCAGCTCCGACGCCGTCAGCGAGGAAATCAGCGACGACTTGTCCGGCCAGTTGGCGTAGAGGCCTTCGACGTCGGTCAGGATGACCAGCTTCGAGGCGCCCAGCGCCGAGGCAACGGCCGCGGCCGCGGTGTCCGCGTTGACGTTCAGGACCTGCCCGGTGGGCTGGAAGCGCGCGGTGCCCGCAACGCCGTCACCGGCGTCGGTGATCTCCGGGGCGACGGTGGAGATCACCGGAATCCGGCCGGCGTCGAGAATGTCCACGATGCCGGCGGGGTCCACGCCGACCACCTCGCCCACGAGTCCGAGGTCCACCTCCTCGCCGTCAACTACGGTCCCGGTACGGACGGCGCGCAGCAGGCCGCCGTCTTCGCCGGACATCCCGACGGCGTAGGGCCCGTGCGAGTTGATCAGGCCCACCAGTTCACGGCCCACCTGGCCGGTGAGGACCATGCGGACCACGTCCATCGCCTCGGGCGTGGTCACGCGGAGTCCGCCCTTAAACTCTGATTCAATGCCGAGCCGGCCCAGCATGGAGTTGATCTGCGGGCCGCCGCCGTGGACCACCACGGGGTGGATGCCCACGTGGTGGAGGAACACGACGTCCTCGGCGAAGGCGCGGCGCAGTTCGTCGTTGACCATGGCGTTGCCGCCGTACTTGATCACCATGGTGGTTCCGGCGAAGCGCTGGATCCACGGCAGGGCTTCGATGAGCGTGCCTGCCTTGTCTTGGGCATCGCTCATGGACGTTGACTCGCGGGTCTGGGTGTTCATGCGGCTGGCTCTCCAGGGTTGCTGGCGGATCTGGCTGGAGCGGGCCCAATCTAGCTTGGGCAGGCCCCTCTAGCTGGAATAGGCACTGTTCTCGTGGACGTAGTCGTGCGTGAGGTCGTTGGTCCAGATCGTGGCTTCCGCCTCGCCGGCCTGCAGGTCGATTTCGACCGTCACCTCGCGCGGTTCGAGGTCCACGAGCTTGCGGTCCTGGCCGATGCCGCCGTTCTGGCAGATCTGGATGCCGTTCATGGACACGTTCAGCTGGTCCGGCTCGAACACCGCATCGGTGGTGCCCACGGCCGAGAGCACGCGGCCCCAGTTGGGGTCCTTGCCGAAGATGGCGGCCTTGAAGAGGTTGGAGCGGGCCACGGCACGGCTGACGGTCTCGGCGTCGCGTTCGGTGGCGGCGTTGAAAGTCCGGATTGCAATGTCGTGGCTGGCGCCCTCGGCATCGCCGATCAGCTTCCGGGCCAGCTCGGCGCAGACCTGGGTAAGTCCCTGGGCGAAGACCCCGTTGGACGGAACGGCCTTGGACGCGCCCGAGGCCAGCAGCACCACGGTGTCGTTGGTGGACATGCAGCCGTCCGAATCGGCGCGGTCGAAGGTGACTCGCGTGGCGTCGCGCAGGGCGAGGTCGAGCAATTCCGGCTGGACGTCGGCATCCGTGGTGAGGACCACCAGCATGGTCGCCAGCCCGGGCGCGAGCATGCCGGCGCCCTTGGCGATGCCGCCGATGGTGAACTCGTTGCCGTCGGCGTCGGCACCGGTGAAGACCGCCTGCTTGGACACCGTGTCCGTGGTCATGATGGCTGTGGCGGCGTCGGGCCCGCCGTCGGTGCTCAGCGCCGCCGCGGCGGCGTCGATGCCGGGGACGATCTTGTCCATGGGCAGCTGCTCGCCGATCAGGCCCGTGGAACAGACAAAGACATCGGTGGCGGACAGGCCGAGGGCCTCAGCCGTTTTTTCCGCCGTCGTGTGCGTGTTCTGGAAGCCCTGCGGGCCGGTGCAGGCGTTGGCGCCGCCGGAGTTGAGGATCACCGCGTCGACGCGGCCGTCGGAGACCACCTGGCGCGACCAATGGACGGGGGCCGCGGCCACCCGGTTGGAGGTGAAGACGGCGGCCGCCGCCTTGGACGGGCCGTCGTTGACCACGAGGGCGAGGTCCGGGTTTCCGGAGGCCTTAAGTCCTGCCGTGACTCCGGAGGCACGGAATCCCTTGGGGGCGGTAACGGTCACGGGGCAACTCCCTGCAGGTTGAGGCCGGCGGTTTCGGGCAGGCCAAGGGCAATGTTCATGGACTGCACCGCTCCACCGGCGGTGCCTTTGGTCAGGTTGTCGATGGCGCAGGTGACGATGACGCGCCCGACGTGCGGGTCGAAAGCCAGCTGCATGGCAGCGTGGTTGGAGCCCTGCACGGACTTGGTGGTGGGCCACTGGCCTTCGGGCAGCAGGTGGACGAACGGCTCGTCGTCGTACGCCTCCGCCCAGGCGCGGCGCAGTTCCTCGGCGCCGACGCCGGGCTTGACCCGGGCGGTGGCGGTGGTGAGGATGCCGCGGCTCATGGGTGCCAGGGTGGGTGTGAAGGAAACCGTCACCTGCTCACCGGAGGCGTTGGACAGGCCCTGCTCGATTTCGGGGGTGTGCCGGTGGCCGCCGCCCACGCCGTAGGGGCTCATGGAGCCCATGACCTCGGAGCCGATCAGGTTCACCTTCGCCGCCTTGCCCGCTCCGGAGGTCCCGGACGCGGAGACGATGACGACGTCATTACCCTCGAGCAGGCCGCCGGCGAAGCCCGGCGTCAAGGCGAGCAGTGCCGACGTCGGGTAGCAGCCGGGGACCGCGATGCGGTTGGCGCCCTTGAGCTTTTCGCGCTGGCCCGGAAGCTCGGGCAGGCCGTACGGCCACGTGCCCGCGTGGTCGGAACCGTAAAACTTTTCCCAGGCGGTGGCGGATTCCAGGCGGTGGTCAGCACCGGCGTCGATCACCACAGTTCCCTCGGGAAGCTTGGCCGCGATCTCGGCGGACGCCCCGTGCGGAAGGGCCAGGAACACGACGTCGTGCCCGGACAGGTTCTCCACGCTGGTGTCCTCGAGAATCCGGCTTGCCAGGCCATGGAGATGCGGCTGCAGTTCGCCTAGTCTGGAACCGGCGTTGCTGTGTGCCGTGATGGCTCCGATAGTGACGTCCGGATGGCCGGCCAGGAGGCGCAGGACTTCGCCCCCCGCGTAGCCGCTGGCACCGGAAACGGCAACAGAAATAGTCATGAAGACGACTATACAGCAAGACTATGCATAGATCCCGATATTTATGCATGCAGTTGTTGCGCCTCAGCAGAAGCCGGCCACGCATCCCTACGCCCGGTTCCGCCCGACTTCGCCTGCACCCTCCCGGTCCCTAGGATGAAGTGAGGAAGGGTGCCGGAGGTCCCGGCCCGGAAAAGGAGAAATTCCATGACGCACGCCATCGTCGCCCGGCAGCCGGGCGGACCGGAGGTTTTGGACTTGACCGAGATCGACCGCCCCGCCCCCGGTCCCGGCCAACTGCTGGTGAAGGTCGCGGCAACGGGCGTCAACTTCATCGAAACCTACCAGCGCAGCGGCACCTACAAGGTGGCTTACCCGTTCACGCCGGGGTCGGAAGCCGCCGGCGTCGTCGAGGAAATCGGCGAGGGCGTTGAGGACTACACCGTGGGCAGCCGGGTGGCCACCGCCGAAGGCGCCGCCTGCTACGCCGGATACATCGTGCTCGATGCCGCGAAGGCCCTGCCCGTACCGGACGCGGTGGACGACCAGACCGCCGCGGCGCTCCCCCTCCAGGGCATGACGGCCCATTACCTGATCAACTCCTCGTTCCGCGTTGAGCCTGGGCACAGTGTGCTGGTCCACGCCGGGGCCGGCGGGGTTGGCCTGCTGCTGATCCAGCTGCTGAAGGCCCGCGGCGCCCGCGTCATCACCACCGTATCCACGGATGAGAAGGAATCCCTGGCCCGCGGTGCCGGCGCAGACGAGGTCCTGCGCTACGACGGCTTCGCCGACGCCGTCCGGGACCTGACCCACGGTGCCGGCGTGAACGTGGTGTACGACGGCGTGGGGAAGGATACGTTCGACGGCTCGCTCGCGAGCCTGCGGACCCGCGGTTCGCTGGTGCTGTTCGGCGCCGCGTCCGGTCCGGTTCCGCCGATGGACCCGCAGCGGCTCAATGCCGGCGGCTCGCTGACCCTGACACGCCCGTCGCTCGCCCACTTCCTCGGCAACCCGCAGGAACGGCTGTGGCGCTCCACGGAGATCTTCGGCGCGGCGGCCGACGGCAGCCTCAAGGTGCGCATCGGCGCGACTTACCCGCTCGCCGAGGCCCGCCGGGCACACGAGGACCTCGAAGGCCGGCGCACCACCGGCAAGGTCCTGCTTCTCCCCTAAACCGGCCAGTTTTCCGGCATAAAGAAAGACCACGCCAATTTGGCGTGGTCTTTCTTTATGCTCAGTTAGCGCTGGACGGCGTGATCAGCTACCGCTGGACGGCGCCGAACCGCTCGGCGGCGGCGGCGACGGCGTGCTCACGCGCTTCGGACGCCTCGTCCGCCGTCAGTGTCCGGTCGGTGGCGCGGAACCGCAGGCCGAAGGCCAGGGACTTCTTGCCGTCCTCGATTCCCTTGCCCGCGTAGACGTCGAACAGGGCAACGTCTTCCAGCAGCTCGCCGGCGCCTTCACGCAGCACGGCCAGCACGTCGTCCGCGGGGACGTCCTGCGGCACCACGAGGGCCACGTCCTGGGTGGCCACGGGGAAGGTGGAGATGTGGCGGGCCACCACGACGTCGGCAGCCGCCTCGAACAGGGCATCGGCGTTCAGCTCCAGCGCGACGGACCGCGCCGGGACATCGTGCGCGGCCAGGAGCTTGGGGTGCAGTTCACCTGCGTAGCCCACGACCTCGCCGGAGCGCAGCGAAAGCTGGGCGGCGCGGCCCGGGTGGAACGCCTGGTGCCGGCCCTGGGTGACCACGAGCTCCACGCCCAGGACGTCACCTGCGAGGCGTGCGATGTCCAGGGCATCGGCCCAGTCCCACAGCCTCGGCGCATGGCCTGCGGCAGCGGGCGAATCATGGCCGGTCAGGACGGCGGCTATATGCAGCGGCTGGTCCGGAACGCCGTCGTACAGCGCATCGAGCACCTCATCGGATGGCTTGACGCCCAACGGCGGAATGGAGGGCGTGCCCAGCGTTTCACCGGGGAGGAACACCAGGCCGGCCTCGAAGACGGCGAGGTCGCGGAAGCCGCGGGAGTGGTTGCGCTTGGCCACCTCAAGCAGGCCCGGCAGTACCGACGTCCGCAGGTAGCCGTGTTCCTCGCTGATCGGGTTGGCCAGCTTTACCGCAGTCCGGGGCGCACCCTCCTCGGCCACGCCGAAGGTGTCGTTGGCTGCCTTCGAGACGAAGGGGTATGCCAGCACCTCGGTCAGGCCGGCGTCGGCCAGCGCCTGGACCAGGCGCCGGCGCTGCTGCTGCACACGGGTCAGGCCGCGGCCGGGAGGCGCCACCGGCAGGGTGGCCGGGATCTGGTCGTAGCCCACCAGTCGGGCTACTTCCTCGGAGAGGTCTTCCTTGGTTTCCAGGTCGTTCCGCCAGCTCGGCGCCGTGACGGTCCAGCCGGCGTCGGTCTTTTCAAGAACGGCGCCCAGGTCCTCGAGGGAGGTGACGATCTGCTCTTCGGTGAAGTCGATGCCAATCCGGGCGGCTGGGAACTCCGCGGGCAGTGCGATGGTCACGGCATCCGGCGCGGTACCGACGTCCGTACCGGCCTCATCGGCGGTGCCGCCGGCCAGCTCCACGAGAAGATCGACGGCGCGCTGGGCCGCGATGTTCGCGACCTGCCAGTCCACACCGCGCTCGAAGCGCTTGGACGCTTCGGACGGCAGCTTGTGGCGCCGGCGGGAACGGGCGATGGAGACTTCCTCGAAGTGGGCCGCCTCGATCAGCACCGTGGTGGTGGTGCCGGAAACCTCGGTGGAAGCACCGCCCATGACACCGGCGACGCCGATGGGGCCGGAGGCGTCGGTGATCAGCAGATCCTCGGCGTCCAGCGAGCGCTCCTTGCCGTCGAGGGTGGTCAGCTTCTCCCCCGCCACGGCGCGGCGCACCACGATGTCTCCGGACAGCTTGTCCTGGTCGTAGAAGTGCAGGGGCTGGCCGAGTTCGAGCATCACGTAGTTCGAGATGTCCACCGGCAGCGAGATGGACCGGATTCCGGCCAGGCGAAGCCGCGCGGACATCCACGGCGGAGTGGGCCTGCCGGCGTCCACACCCCGGACGGTGCGTGCCACGAAGCGGTCGCAGCCGGGCTTGCCGTAGATGGGTGCGTCGTCGTTGATCTTGACGCCGTAGCCGCCGGAGAGGGCGGCCGGAGCGTTGACCTTGGATGCGGGATCCGTGAACACTGTGCCGGTGGCGTGGGCGTATTCGCGGGCCACACCGCGGATGGAGAAGGCGTAGCCCCGGTCAGGGGTCACGTTGATTTCGGCGGCCTGGTCGTACAGCCCCAGGAGTTCCATGGCGTCGGTCCCGACCTCGGGGTCCAGCCCGATCCGGGAAAGCACCAGGATGCCGTCATGGTCTTCGCCGATGCCCAGTTCGCGGACCGAGGCGATCATGCCGGCGGACATGTGGCCGTACGTCTTCCGTGCGGAAATGTGGAAGTCGCCGGGCAGGACGGCGCCCGGCAGGGTGACAACCACCTTGTCGCCCTCGACGAAGTTGTGCGCACCGCAGACGATGCCCTGCACGCCGGAAGGGTCGATGCCCTTGCCGGTAAGAGTTTGCTCCTGCCCCTCGGGGACAACGCGGACCTGGCACCAGTTGATGGTCTTGCCGTTGGACTGCGGCTCCTTGACCAGGCTCAGGACCTGGCCCACCACGACGGGTCCGCGCAGGGCGTCCGTGGGGCGGTGGACCGCTTCCTCTTCGAAGCCGACCTTGACCAGGTCAGCCATCACGTCTTCGGCCGTGGCTCCGGCCGGTACCTGCGCGAACTCACGCAGCCAGGAAAGTGGGATACGCACTGTTAGATCTCCATCCCGAAGTGCTCGCTGAAACGTACATCGCCCTCGATCATGTCGCGCATGTCGCCGACCTCGTTGCGGAACATGAGCGTGCGCTCGATGCCCATGCCAAAGGCGAAGCCTGAATAAACGTCCGGGTCGATGCCGGCGGCACGCAGGACGTTGGGGTTGACCATGCCGCAGCCGCCCCATTCGATCCAGCGCGGGCCGCCCTTGGCGCCGGGGTGGAAGATGTCCAGCTCGGCGGACGGCTCGGTGAACGGGAAGTAGTTGGGGCGCAGCCGGATCTGGGCCTCGTCGCCGAACATCTGGCGGGCAAAGTGCTCCAGGGTTCCGCGGAGGTCGGCCATGCTGAGCTTCTTGTCGATGGCCAGGCCCTCGAACTGGTGGAAGACCGGCGTGTGGGTGGCATCGAGTTCATCGGTGCGGAACACCTTGCCGGGGCACAGCACATAGATGGGCAGCTCCCGCTCGAGCATGGAGCGGACCTGCACCGGCGAGGTGTGCGTGCGCATCAGCAGGTGGGCTTCGGGCGGCTCCACGAAGAAGGTGTCTTGCATTTCGCGGGCCGGGTGGTCCGGCTTGAAGTTCAGGGCATCGAAGTTGAACCATTCCGATTCCACTTCGGGCCCTTCGGCGATTTCCCAGCCCATGCCCACGAAGATGTCCGCCACGCGGTCCTGGAGCGTGGACAGCGGGTGCCGGGCACCGGCCCGACGGCGGCGCGGGGCCGCCGTGACGTCGACGGTCTCCTCGACCAGGATGCGGGCATCGTTCTCCGCTTCCAGTTCGGCGGTGCGGTCCGCGAGCGCCTTGTTAACACGCCCGCGCGATGAACCCATCAGCTTGCCGGCAGCGGCCTTCTGGTCCTTGGGCAGGCGTCCGATCTCGCGGTTCGCCAGGCTGAGCGGCGATTTCTCCCCGGTGTGGGCCAGGCGCACTGCCTTGAGTTCATCGAGCGTGGAGGCGCCGGCGATGGCGGCGACGGCCTGGTCCACGGCGGCGTTGATGGCGGTTTCATCCAGAGGGTTCGGGACGTCGGCGCCCGGCAAAGTTTCAGTCATCTACTGTTCTTAGCTACGAGTCGGGTGGTGCCAGCGGCCGGTGCAGCCGCGCCGGTTTCCCCGGCAGCGCGTCCATCGCTGGCACGTCATGTGCAATGAAGTCATCCAAGGACGTCATCGAAAAGACGCCATCCCAAGACAGGGCAGGCTCGCCGGCGGGTGGCCGGCAGGCACTGTTCCCAGTCTAATTGACGGCGCCGGGCTAATTGACAGCGGCCAATTACGTGACGGCATCCCGGTTTCCTTTTCCATACCTGTATCGCGGGAACGGCCGCGGCTAGCATGGGCCCATGATGCAAGGCCGCACCGCACCGCTGACCCAGGGGCAGCGCCTCAGGCAGCTCGCCAACGTCCTGAACGCCTCCACACCGCTGGGGCTGGCACTTGCCCGGCTGGCCGGCACCCGGATTTTCCACGGTCCGCGCGGCCTCATAGTTGCCACCGGTTACCGCTGGCGGCTGCCGCTGGCGGGCGCCTTCACGGTAGGCAACGTGGTCATTTTCCGTTCGGATGCCGACGCCGCCCTGACCGGCCGCGTGCTCCTGGGCCATGAAGAACGCCACAGCACCCAGTACGCATGGTGCCAGGGACTGCCCTTCCTCCTGTTCTACTTCGCGGCCGCAGCATGGTCGGCACTGCGGTACGGCGATCCGGCGTCGGGAAATCCCTTCGAACGGCATGCCGGGCTGGAGGCCGGCGGCTATGTGGACCGGAGGCACGCAATGGTCCCAGGGCGCGGAATGGTCCGGACGCGCATGCACCACGGGCGCACGGGGATCCGGGGGCGCACGGGGATCCCGTGGCAAAGGGTAATCCGCAGCCAACGGAACAGGAGGCGCGGGCGTGGCTGAAGCCGCGGACCAGGCAGCGGTCCGGAGTGTCACCGTCACGGGGTCCGGGACCGTTGAGGCCGCCCCGGACCTGCTGACGCTCTCCATCGGCGTGGAGTGCCGGCGCGACACCGCAGGTGATGCCTATGCCGCTGCCGGAGAGGCGGCCGCGGCAGTAACGGGCACCTTGCGAAGCCAGGGTGTTGGGAGCCGGGACATCAGGACGTCGGGACTCAACGTCCGCGCCGACGCCGTTTGGCAGGAGGGCCGGGGACAGCAAATCACCGGCTATGTGGCATCCAGCACGCTCAATGTGCAGCTCCGGGAGCTGGCTGCCGCGTCGGAGACCATCGCGGCGGCCGTGGAGGCGGGCAGCAACGACGTCCGCCTGGACGGCGTGCAACTCGGCTTCGCAGACACCGCGGCCGTCCTGGCGCTGGCCCGGGAAGCAGCCTGGTCAGACGCCCGGACCGCGGCAGCACAGTTCGCCGGGCTGGCCGGCGCCGAACTGGGTGCAGTGGTCTCCGTGCACCAGCATCCCCTGCCGCCGGCACCCGTCCCGCTGGGGGGAATGCAGCGGGTCTTCGCCGCAGACTCCGTCGCCGTGGAGGCCGGGGACCTGAGCGTCAGCGCCAGCGTGACTGTTGAATGGGAGCTGCGCTCCGGCGCCAGCTGACCCTGCTGCCCACGGGCATCGGCTGGTGGCTGCCGCCCCAGGAAGGGGAAACGCCGACGACGGGCCTTGACTTAAGTTCGAACATACCTTCGAATTAAGGGCATGAGATGGGACGCGCAGGCACTCAAGCCGGCACAGCCGGAAATGCCCGGGACTGCACCGCTGCTGCCCCTGGCCGGACTGGTGCGCTCCGTGTCCACACCGGAGTTCGCCGGCGTCACCTTTCATGAGGTCACCGCCAAATCGGTGCTCAACAGGGTGCCCGCCGGCTCCCGGATGCCGTTCGAGTGGACGGTGAACCCCTACCGGGGATGCAGCCATGCGTGCGTTTATTGCTTCGCGCGCAAGACGCACACTTACCTGGACTTCGATGCCGGCCTGGATTTTGACAGCCAGGTGGTGGTGAAGATCAACGCGGCGGAGGTGCTGCGCAAGGAGCTGGGCAAGCCCTCCTGGCAGCGGCAGCATGTGGCACTGGGCACCAACACTGACCCGTACCAGCGTGCCGAGGGCCGGTACCGGCTGATGCCGGGCATCATCGGCGCGCTCGCCGATTCCGGTACCCCGCTGTCCATCCTGACCAAGGGAACCTTGCTGGCGCGCGACATTCCGCTCCTCAAGCATGCCGCGGCCCAGGTCCCGGTGGGCATCGGGATCTCGCTTGCCATGACCGACGAACAACTCTCCGAAGCCATCGAACCCGGCACCCCCGGCCCGCGGGCCCGGCTCAAGCTGATATCCAGGCTTCGGGAAGCCGGACTGCCCTGCGGTGTGATGGCCATGCCCATCCTGCCGTGGCTCTCGGACAGCGACGAAGCCCTCGACTCCCTGTTCGCCTCGCTGGCGGCCGCCGGGGCCACAGGCGTCACCGCCGGGGCACTGTATCTCAAGCCCGGCACGCGGGAATGGTTCATGCAATGGATCGCGGCCCGGCATCCGGAACTCGTGGGCCGTTACCGCCGGCTGTATGGCACGGGGTCGTACGCGTCCAAGGAATACCGCACTTGGCTGGCCGGCAGGGTCCGGTTCTTCAAGGCACGGCACGGCCTCGCCGGTTCACACGGGTTCAGCCACCGCGAACTCGACGTCCACGCTGACAGCCCCCGGCCCGACGATCCCCGGGGTGAGGAGGCCGCCTACCCGGTGGGAAGCCTCCCCCAGCACCGCGTGCCGCAGGAGGCGGGCCAGCACAGGGCAGGCGAGCACCGGGCAGGCCAGCACGGCGGAACGCGGACGTCACAGCCCACGCTGTTCTGAAGCTGTCGGTTCCCCCTCCAAGAAGCACCCGGTAAACAGCGGAGGGCAGGACGGTGACCGTCCTGCCCTCCGCGGGATGGTATCCCGGCAGCGACTGGCTGCGGCGGCATCCCGGCCGGCCAACCTTAGCTGGCCGGAATCACCAGGCCCTTGAACTCCGCCTGGATGAAGTCCTTCATCTCCTGCGACGTCAGGATCTTGTAGAGCTTCTGGACGCGGGCGTCGTCCTTCTTGTCGGCGTTGACGGCCAGGACGTTGTAGTACGCGCTGTCCTTGCCCTCGACCAGGATCTGCTTGTCGGTGCTCAGACCTGCCGGAAGGGCGAACGCCAGGGTGACAATGGCAGCGTCCTTGTCGTTGAGTGCCTGCGGGAGGCTGGCGTTCTCGATCTCGGTGAACTTCAGGTTCTTGGGGTTCGCGGTCACGTCCTTAAGCGTGATCGGGTTCTCCTTCACCTCGATGAGTCCCTTGGATGCGAGCAGCTTGAGGGCCCGGGCCTCGTTGGTGGGGTCATTGGGAATGGCCACGGAAGCGCCCTCGGGCAGGGCGTCCAGGCTCTTGACCTCATTCGAGTACAGCGCCATCGGAGGCAGGTAGACCTTGCCCACGCTGACCAGGTTCTTGCCCGACGCCTTGTTATAGGTCTCCATGAACGTGGTGTTCTGGAAGAGGTTGGCGTCGATGTCGCCGTCGCTTACCGCAGGGTTCGGCGTGTTGTAGTCGCTGAACTCCTTGTATTCGACGGTGAGGCCTTCCTTGGGCGCGAGCTCCCGCTGGACATGCTTGAGCATGTCACCGGCGGGCACCGCGAGGGCGCCGACTTTGATGGTCTCCGCGGCGCTGGAGGAGCTTGGGCTGCCACACGCGGACAGGGCGAGGACAGCCACGGCTCCCGCCGCTGCCGCCTTCAGGATGCTGGAACGGATCATGCTTGACTCTTTCGAAGATGGAGCGGATGGGGATGAAAATCGCGCGGGACGGGACCCGCGGTCAGCGGTGGGACAGCCTGCGGGCGGCGAAGTTGCCCAGCGACTGGAACACCTGGACCAGGAGGATCAGGAGGATGACGACGGCGAACATGTACTCGGGGCTGTAGCGCTGGTAGCCATAGCGGAAGGCCACATCGCCCAGCCCGCCGCCGCCTACCGCGCCCACCATGGCCGAGTATCCGATCAGGCCCACGACTGTGGTGGACAGCCCGAGCGCCAGCGCGGGGACGGCTTCGGCCACGAGGACCTTGGTCAGGATGGTCCAGCGGGTGGCCCCGAGGGACTGGGCAGCCTCAACCAGGCCCTGCGGCACTTCACGGATGCCGATTTCAACGAGCCTGGCGAAGAACGGAATGCCGGCGATCGCCAGCGGCACAATCGCCGCCGTGGGACCGATGAAGGAACCCACAAGCAGGCGGGTGAAGGGAATGAGGAGGATCATCAGGATGATGAAGGGGATGGACCGTCCGATGTTCACAACAACGTCGAGCACCCGGTTCACGGCGACGCCCAGGGCGCGGCTGCCGAAGGGCCTGGCCAGCAGGCCGTCAGCCTCCGTGGTGACCAGCAGCACGCCGGCCGCCAGCCCGAAGAGGACCGTGAGCAGCAGGCTCACGCCGACAGTGTAAAAGGTCTCGCCGGCACCCTTGAGGATGGTGTCCAGCAGGTCCGTCCAAAAGTAGGGATCATTGCGGTCGATCACTTGATTACCTCCACGTAGAGTCCTTGCGAACGCAGATCGGCGACAGCGCCGGACACGGTCTTTTCATCTCCCGGGAGTTCCAGCCGGGTCCGTCCGGTCTGGCGGCCGTGGATGGTCTCGACGGCGGCACCGAGGATCCCGACGTCGATGCCATGTTCGCGTGCCAGCTGGGCTATGACGGGCCGGTCCGTGGTGACTCCGGTGAAGGTGACCTCAACCACCGTATTGGACGTGAGCGGGATATCGCCCAGGGGGAAGAGCGCCTGGCCAAGCAGGGACTTCTCCGTGGTCAGCAGGGTCTCGACTGATCCCTGTTCCAGGATCCTGCCATGACTCATCACCGCGGCGGAATCGCAGATGCGCTTGACCACGTCCATCTCGTGAGTGATCAATAGGACGGTGAGGCCCAGGTCCTTGCTCAGCTGCCGGATCAGGTCCAGGATCTGGCGGGTGGTGTCCGGGTCCAGGGCGGAGGTGGCTTCGTCGCTAAGCAGCACCGACGGGTTGGATGCCAGCGCACGGGCGATGCCCACACGCTGCTTCTGGCCGCCCGAGAGTTGGGCCGGGTAGGCGTCAGCTTTGCCGTGGAGGCCCACGAGTTCAAGGATTTCCAGGGCCCGCGTTCGCCGCTCTGCCCGGCCGACACCGGTGATCTCAAGTGAAAGTTCCACGTTGGCCCGGACGGTGCGCCCGCTGAGCAGGTTGAAGTGCTGGAAGATCATGCCGATGTCATGGCGGGCGTGCCTGAGCTCCTTGCCCGCAAGCTTTGTCATGTCCCGGCCGCCGACGTGGACGGTTCCGGAATCCGGCTGCTCCAGGGCGTTGATGGTGCGGATCAGGGTACTCTTGCCCGCCCCGCTCTGGCCCACGACACCGAAGATTTCACCCTGCTTCACGGACAGTGTCACGTCATCGAGGGCACGGACCTGTGCGGTCCCGGAGCCGTAGCTCTTGGTGACGCGGCTCACGGATATCATGCGGTTCCTTCAGGGGGCTGGGCGGATCTCCCGGAAGGGTCCAAGGAGTGAGACACACCAGAGGTGTCCGGCATGTAATTCTGCCCAGCAGTCCTTAAGGCAACAAATTCGAACAAACAGCTTGAAGAACCCGGTGATGGGTGGTGTTAATTTCCGCGGAGGGAGCCCGCGCTGCTCGCGGTGGCGACGCTGGCCAGCAGCGCCCGGACAATCGGCAGGTCTGCCGGGATCCATGGCAGCCTGAGAGCTTCGTCACCATCGAGGATGCTGACCCACCGCAGTTCATCATGGTCTTCGAGCGGCCGCGGGTCGCCGTCGGCGACTTCTGCGAACCACACCCGCATCACAGCGCGGTCATTCAGGGGCCAGCCTGCCGGACCCGGCGCGTCCAGTTCCGCCCCAAGAACGACGTCGATGCCGAGTTCCTCACGGAGCTCCCGGTGCAGTGCCCCCTCGGGAGATTCCCCCGCTTCCACTTTGCCGCCAGGGAATTCCCACATGCCGGCGAACTGCGGAGGCGCAGTCCGGCGTGCCGCCAGGAGCCGGGTGGGAGCGGACAGCGAGTCGAGCACGGCCCCGCCAACGACGTTGATCAGTTCAGTCACCGGTCCAGTCTATGAGGGATGCAGGCCACCGCAGGGCGGGAATGGATCTGCGGGCAACGGGCTTGTTAAAATCGTACTTATCAGTGGCAACGAGGCCGAGACTCAGTAATCCCTTTCGAAAAGCAGGCACATGACTTCCACTGTCCAAGCTCCCCGCACGCCCAAAACCGCCACCCGCGTTGGCCCGGCCATACTGGCCCTGGCGATGGGCGGCTTCGGGATCGGTGTCACCGAATTCGCCATGATGGGCCTGCTCAAGGAGGTCGAAGTGGGGCTGCGGATCAGCACCCCCGAGGCCGGCCACCTCATCTCGGCCTACGCCCTGGGCGTCGTCGTCGGAGCTCCCGTGCTGGCCGCCGTCGGCGCGAAGCTGCCGCGGAAGTTCCTCGCCCTGGGACTGATGCTCTTCTTTAGCGTTGCCAACCTGTCCTCGTTTATCGCTCCGGACTACGCAGGCATGCTGGTCTCGCGGTTCGCGGCGGGACTGCCCCATGGCGCGTTCTTTGGCGTGGCGGCGGTGATTGCCGCTTCCCTGGTGGCGCCGACCAGGCGTGGCTGGGCCATTTCCATGGTGATGGCCGGTCTCACCGTCGCCAACGTGGTGGGGGTTCCCTTCGCGACGTGGCTTGGCCAGACGTTTGGCTGGCGGCTGCTCTTCGTCCTGGTGGGAGTGCTCGGCCTTGCGACCCTGGCGCTCATCTGGAAATTCGTCCCGTTCCAGCCGACCCATGCCGGGGCGAGCATTCGCAGGGAACTGGGTGCCTTACGCCGGGCACAGGTGTGGCTGGCAATCCTCATCGGCATCGTCGGGTTCGGCGGCTTCTTCGCCACCTACACCTACATCTCGCACACCATGACCTCCGTGGCCGGCATGCCCACTTCCCTGCTGCCCTTCGTGGTGGCCCTGTATGGCCTGGGAATGGTGGCCGGAAACATTGTCGGCGGCCGAATAGCGGACAAGTCCGTGATGGGCACCATCTACCGGGTCCTGCCGGGAATCGCAGTTGCGCTGGTGGTTTACGCCGTGGCCGTGCACTGGCCGTGGGCAGCTTTCGTCATGGTGTTCGTCGTTGGCGGCGCCGGGTCCATGCTCGTCCCGGCCCTGCAGACCCGGCTGCTGGATGCATCTCCGGACGCGCCATCGCTGGCGTCGTCCCTCAACCATGCGGCACTTAACGTGGCCAACGCCCTGGGCGCTTTCCTTGGCGGCGTCGTGATTGCCTTGGGCTGGGGTTACGTGGCGCCTGCCCTGGTGGGTGCCGTACTGGCCATTCTTGGGCTGATGGTAGCGCTGCTCAGCGGCCTGCTGGAACGCAAAAAGCCGCTGGCCCCGCAGGAGCACAGCGTCGGCTGAGCCCCTTACAACAGAAGCTGGGGCCACAGCAGGAAGCTGGTTCCAGCAGAAGCTAGGCGCCCGGATCGCCCGCAAGGGCGGGCCCGCTGGTTAGCTGGGCACGGCGGATGTCGGGCTCCAGGTAGATGACCCGCGCAATGGGGACTTCCGCACGGATCCGGGCCTCGGCGTCGTCGATGGCTTTGGCAATATCCAGACCCGAATCACCCGCCCCCACGCTGATCTTGGCAGCCACCAGCAGTTCCTCAGGACCCAGGTGCAGGGTCTTGAGGTGGATGATGGCGGTTCCGTCGGATTCGATGGCGCGGCGGATGCGGCCAACATCGTCCTTGGTTGCCGACTCCCCCAGCAGCAGCGACTTGGTTTCCATGGCCAGGATGACGGCGATGGACACCAGCAGCAGGCCGATCATGGCGGTCCCGATCCCGTCCCAGATGCCGTCCCCGGTGAGCAGCGTCAGCCCCACACCGAGCAGAGCGAAGAACAGCCCGAGCAGCGCACCAAAGTCCTCGAGCAGAATCACCGGCAGCTCAGGCTGCTTGGCGGTGCGTACAAAGCTGACCCAGCCCTGCCGGCCGCGGACGTGGTTGGCCTCGGTGATGGCCGTCCGGAATGAGAATCCTTCGGCGATGATGGCACCGACCAGCACTGCCAGCGGCACCCACCAGAAGTCACCTTCGATCCCGTGCGGGTGCTGGATCTTTTCCCATGCCTCATACAGGGCGAACAGGCCGCCGACGCTGAACAGCACGATGGAGACAATGAACGCATAGATGTAGCGTTCGCGACCGTACCCGAAGGGGTGTTCAGGGCTCGCCGCCCGCTGGGCACGCTTCCCGCCGACCAGCAACAACACCTGGTTGCCGGAGTCCGCCACTGAGTGGATGGCTTCGGCGAGCATCGATGAGGAGCGGGTCAGCAGGAACGCTACGAACTTCAGCGCGGCGATGGTCAGGTTGGCAGCCAGCGCCGCAACAATCGCCTTGGTACCGCCACTTGCAGACAAGGCAGGCCCACCTCTCTTCACAGCTATTCAACGGACCGGGCAAGGCAACATGATGCCGCCTCCCAGTAATCAACGTACCCGCCCGGCCCCCGGCAGAAACCGTGCAGGGGCTGCTGGCGCAACGAAAAAAGCCAAAACTAAGCCTACTGACAAAGAAACGCGCGCTGTGTTAGCTTGAAGCCATATCGGGACTGATAAGAATCGCTCCCGACGAATATGAAGGAGCAGACAATGGGTTTTCTTGCTTGGATTATTCTCGGCCTGATCGTAGGCGCAATTGTTAAAGCTGTCATGCCCGGACGGGTCGGCGGCGGCTGGGTCACCAGCCTGGTTCTGGGCGTGGTTGGCGCCATCGTTGGCGGCTGGATCGGCAGCCTTCTCTTCGGCAAGGGTGACCTGGCGTTCTTTGACCTCGGCACCTGGATCCTCGCCATCATCGGCGGACTCGTAGTCGCAGGCATCTACGGCGCAATCACCGGCCGCAACCGGACCACGCGGGCACCATAACAGCCCTGAATCATAGGCACCGGGCGTCGGCAGGCCCGGGCACATCATAGACAAAACAGACAGGAGCGGGTGTCCACCTCAACGGTGGACACCGGCTCCTTCTCATCTGCCCGGAACTTTTATCTCCCCGGCTTCCTATCTGCCCGCAACGCCCTTCAAAAGGAACCCCTCGACAGCCGGAGTTTTTGTCCAGATACCGCGGGTTGAAGTGCCGTTCGCGGCCAATATCTGTACAAAAACTCCCCTGCGCTAACCGCCGGGTTACCCAGGCTGCTGGGACCTCGCACTCGCGTAGAGGCAGACCGTCGCGGCCGTCCCCAGGTTGAGGCTTTCCGCAGCGCCGTACACGGGCACCGCCACGCGGTGATCGGCAAGCGCGAGCTCGTCGTCGGAAAGCCCCTGGGCCTCGTTGCCGAATAGCCAGGCGGTCGGGTTCTCCAGGGCGTAGTCCGAACCGGCGGTCGATGCGCCCAGCCGGCGCGCGGCGTTCTCGTCCTGCAGGCGGTCCAGGTTCAGCTTCCCGTATCCGTCAGCAGCGAGCACGCCGATCCCCCGGGCTTTGCACAGCGCCACGAGCTCATTGACATCGGCGCCGAGCACCACCGGGAGGTGGAACAGGGAGCCGGCGGTGGAGCGGACCGCCTTGGGGTTGTAGATGTCCACGCTGGAACCGGTAAGCACCACGGCATCGGCGCCCGCGGCATCTGCGGCCCGCAGGACGGTGCCGGCGTTGCCGGGGTCCCGGACCTGGCACAGCACGGCAATCAGGCGGGGGCCGGCGTCGAGCACGTCCGCCAGCGCCACGTCCACGAAATCACAGACCGCGACGATCCCCTGCGGGGTAACGGTATCCGCCATGGCGGCCAAAACGTCGTCAGTGGCGAGCCGCGCGGCAGTTCCCACGGCCAGTTCCTCAAACTCCGGGTAGCGGTCCAGGCAGGACTCGCTGGCATACACTTCCCGGACTATTCCCGGCTGGCCGGCCGCGATCCGCTTGCCATGCAGCACCAGCGCTTCACGGACCGCCTGCGGGCCTTCGGCCAGGAACTGCCGGCGTTTTAAACGGACCGGGCGCCCTGCAAGCTTTGCCACATCCCTCACCCGATCTGCTCGGGGATTGGAGAGTGGAAAGTCTTGCGGGCGCCCGGTTTCGTTCATATAAGAAACCTTAGTGGCTGTTGCCACCGGTCCTTGAACTGGGAGCTGGCTGCTTACTCTGCAGCTGCAGCGGCCGGCTTCTTCGCAGCGCGTGCGCGGGTAGCCTTGGCCTTCGGTGCAGCCTCGGCAGCGGCAGCCGGAGCGGAGGTGTCAGCAGGCAGGGCGTCCTTGGCAACCTGGACCAGCGCAGCGAAAGCGTTGGCGTCGGAAACGGCGAGCTCGGCCAGCATGCGGCGGTCAACCTCAACCTCAGCGGCCTTCAGGCCCTGGATCAGGCGGTTGTAGGTCAGGCCGTTGGCGCGGGATGCAGCGTTGATGCGCTGGATCCACAGGCGGCGGAAGTCGCCCTTCTTCTTCTTGCGGTCACCGTAGCTGTACACAAACGAGTGCAGCAGCTGTTCTTTTGCCTTGCGGTACAGGCGTGAGCGCTGCCCACGGTAACCTTTGGCGCGTTCGAGGACAACCCGGCGCTTCTTGTGGGCATTTACCGCCCGCTTCACACGTGCCACGTGCGTACTCCTTCAGAATTCTTGTCCCAAGCATCTTTCGCCGGTGATCCGGCTGGCCTGAGAAGGCTTTATTGGTAGGTGGCTGCAGCCTGGTGGCCGCTGCCGGAGAGCTTGGAACTAGATGCCGAGCATCTTCCGGATGACCTTGGCGTCGCCCTTGAAGACGATCTTGTCGCCGGCGAGGCGACGGGTCAGGCGGGTGGACTTGTGCTCCAGGTAGTGGCGGCGGTTGGCCTGCTGGCGGCGCAGCTTGCCGGTACCGGTCAGCTTGAAGCGCTTCTTAGCACCACTGTGGGTTTTCATCTTCGGCATGGGAACCGATCTCCTAACGTATCCGCAGACCATGTCTGCAGTCTTTCGCGCAGCCGCCCCTGGGGGCGGCATGCTGGTTGCTGACTGCCTGAAGGGAATACCTTCCGCAGTTTCGAACTAGTTGGTCTTCTTACCCGCAGGCTTCGGCGTGGGCCGCGGTGCCGCAGGACGAGCCACCGGCTTCGGCGCGGCGGGCCTGGCCACCGGCTTGGGCGGGGCAGGCACAGCCGCAGGCTTCGGCGCCGCAGGAGCAGGCGTCTCGGCCTTGGGGGCCTGGGGTGCAGGCACCTTGGCGGCAGCAGGCTCGGCAGCCTTCGGCGCAGGCGCCGCAACGGGTGCTTCGGCGACCGGAGCCTCCTGGGCCGGAGCCTCCTGGGCGGGAGCCTCTGCAGCCGAAGCTTCCTGGGCGGGGGCCTCAACGGGAGCTTCCTCAGCGGAAGCGGCCGGTGCCTCTGCGGCGGTGTCCGCAGAAACCTTGAAGCCCTCGGGCAGGAGGTCACCGAGCGACTGCGTCATCGGCGCCTGGTCCTTACCGGACACGTCCACGCGGGCGGCGGCCTTGGCTTCGTTCTGCGCCTTGGCCTCGGCACGCTGGGTGGCGCGGCGGGCTTCGGCCTTCGCCTCTGCCTTGTTCTTCAGCGGTCCGATGACCATGACCATGTTGCGGCCGTCGATGCGCGGGCTTGACTCCACGACGCCGACTTCAGCCACATCCTCGGCGAAACGCTGAAGCAGGCGCAGGCCCATTTCGGGGCGCTGCTGCTCACGGCCGCGGAACTGGATCATGGCCTTGACCTTGTCCCCGGCTCCGAGGAACCGCAGGGCATGGCCGCGCTTGGTCTCGTAGTCGTGGGTGTCGATCTTCAGGCGGAACCGGATTTCCTTCAGAACCGTGTTGGTCTGGTTCTTCCGGGCCTCACGGGCCTTGACTGCGGCTTCGTACTTGTACTTGCCGAAGTCCATCAGCTTGCACACCGGAGGCTTGGCCTGCGGTGCAACTTCAACGAGATCCAGGTCGGACTCGGCAGCCAGACGCAGGGCATCCTCGATGCGGACGATCCCTACCTGTTCGCCGGCAGGGCCGACCAGCCGCACCTCAGGGACGCGGATACGCTCATTGATTCTTGGCTCGCTAATGTTAAAGCTCCTGTGTTTGTGATGGGTGTTCCACCGGCAAAATAGAGAAGGCCCCCAATTGCCGGAGCAATCGGAGGCCTCAAAGATCGGATGTGCACTTCCCCGCGGGGACTGCACGCACTTCTCCGGACTCCTGTCCGGGGAACCGCCCGACCGTTACCCGGCAACCTTGCTGCCCTGAACCTTCCAGGGAAAACGGCTGACGCGGGTGGGAGAGAACTCCGCTTGCAAACTGAGTGTCAATTCTACAGAAAGATACCCGCTCACCGCACATTTGCGGCAGTGGGTCTCATACACGGCAAAATAACGACATCCAGTCGGTCTGTGACAAGCTTACCAGTATGAGCACTCCAGACAGCAATTCACACGTCTACCAGGCGCCGGGCGCCGGGGACGACGTCACGCAGCAAATTCGCGACATCTCCGAAGTTCCCGCGATCGAGGTCATCACCACGGCCGCGGTACACCTCATGAGCGCATCCGCCGTGAAGCTTGGCCTGGCCGCTGAGGAGAACGCCGCCGAGCTGAAGGACCTGGACGAGGCCCGCAAGCTCATCACTGCCCTCGCCGGACTGGTGACGGCAGCCGCGCCCGAGATCGGCTCCCAGCACGCCGGCCCGTTGCGCGACGGCCTGCGGTCCCTGCAGCTCGCCTTCCGCGAAGAGTCCATCCTCCCGGATCCTCCGGGCAAGGGCCCCGGCGAGAAGTTCACCGGTGCGGTGAACTAGGAACTGGATTACGACGGCGGCGGGCCGGCTCTTCGGGGCCGGCC